>NZ_KV805011.1:0-104227 GCF_001811515.1 Corynebacterium sp. HMSC076G08
ATCGGTTTATCCACACGAAATGTCCCTTAAGCCCTGATTTCAGCTTTCCGCGCAATCGATGCCACCTGCGCCGCGGTGTAGTTCAAGGGCGCGATTCCGGCGCGCGGAAGCACCCACCCGCGCCAATAGGCCATAACTGCTAGGCCAAAGCCCACGAAGGGCGAGATGACCATGCCAAGGGCGAACTTATCGAAGTGTGCGAAGGAAGCCATCACGATTCCGGTAAGTACCGCCGGCACGGCATACAGCGGGCTGCCGCCAAAGACCGAGGGAATCTGCCCGGAAGCAACATCGCGTACCATACCGCCGCCCACTGCGGTCAGAACACCTAAGAAGACGCAGGCAATAAATGGCATATCGTAGGCCAGCGCCTTCACACAGCCAGTCGTGCACCACACACCCAAGATGACAGCATCCGCGTGCTCAAGGAAGATCTCCCAGACCTTGCCTTTGAGGTCCATCAAGAAAGCAATAAGCGCACCCACGCATGCCAGAGTGAGATACCACGGATCAGAAATAGCGGCTGCTGGGCCATGAGAGATCAGCATGTCACGGATCATGCCGCCCGCCAGCGCCGAAAAGAGCGCCAGAAAAACGAAACCAATAATGTCGAATTCCCTGCGGCGCGCAATCGTGCCACCGATAATGCCGTTGAGTACCACACCAATGAGGTCAAAGACCTGGTACAGGGAATGGATGAGCGGGTCGACGTCCTGAATCACAGATACTGACCCTAGCGTACTGCTCACATAATGATGGTGGATTTGCTGTAGTTCACTATCCTCAGCTTCCTGCCACCTTAAAGCGCCGCCCCGGAACCCCCTTGACGGCCACCCTTTCCAAATGTGCAGACCTGGAAGTGCAGACACGCAGGTGGGCGTCGTGAAGCGCAACGCACTGCTTGGCGACGACCAGGAGGTCTGCACTTTCAGGTCTGCACTTTTGCAGATATCAAGCGCCTCCGCATCGGCACCCCGCTGGCACAGCTCGGCGCTAGCAGGCCGGGCCTACGAGAAAATCGTGAACGGTTAGGACTTCGCCTCCGGCGTCGCATAGGGGCTGCGGGAGGAGTCCACCACTTGGCCGGCATGTGCGGAGTGGGCGGTGGCGGTTTGGTCGAAGACTAAGGCGGCGGGTTTGACGCGCACGTCGGGCTTCTCGCCTTTGTTGACCATGACGTACTGCCCCATCATTCCCTCGTCCTCATGCAGCAGCATGTGGCAGTGGTACATGTACGGGATGGTCTTATCCGGGAAGTGACCGAACTCCACCAGCAGGCGTGCGGTGACCTTCGGCGGAAGGTTGACAATGTCTTTCCAGCCGGAGTTGAACACATCCATCTTCTCGTCGCCGTCCCACTCCAGAACCTTGAAGCGGGCGTTGTGGATATGGAAGTTGTGCGGCCAGTCAGAGTTCTCATTGGTCACGGTCCAGATTTCCGGGGCTTCGTGATCGATGACGGTATCCACACGTGCCATGTCCATCTGCTCACCGTTGATCATGAAGGTGTTGAGCACGAACTCGCGCTCTTCAAGCCCCTCCGTGGACGGGGTCTCCGCCGCGGCGGGGTCAAGGGTTGCCGGCAGGGCGGGTGGTTCCGAGGCGTTTTCCGCCGGCCCGGAAATGGTGAGCAGGTCGAAGGAATCTTGGAAGCCGAAGTCGGCCGCGTCCTTGTCCTTGGGCACCCCAAAATTATCCTTGCGCGGCACCGAGCGCAGCTGGACTTCCTTGCCGGGCTCCAAGTCCACGATGATTTCGGCGCGCTCGCCGGGGCCGAGGAAGAGGGAGTCGACTTCCACGGGGGCGTCGAGAAGCCCCGTGTCCGTGGCGATGACATGGAAGGGACCGTTGCTGAGATCCAGTGTGTAAAAGCGCATGGAGGCGCCGTTGAGCAGGCGCAGGCGGACCCGGCGCGTGGTGGCGTCGAAGCGCGCATTGGTGATGCCGTTGACCAGAGGCGTGGTGCCCAGAAGGCCCAGAGTGTTATCGCTCTTTTCATCAATCTGGCCATCGTCGGTGAACTTGGCATCCATGATGACTACCGGGATGTCGTCCACACCGTAGTCCTGCGGCAGGTCCAGGCCATCGGCCACATCGTCACCGATGAGGAACATGCCCGCCAGCCCGCGGTAGGCATGCGTGGCCGTGGCCATGTGCGGGTGCGGGTGGTACCACAGCGTGGCCGCGGGCTGGATGATCTCCCACTCGGGCTTCCAGGTCTTGCCCACCTCAATCGGTGAGTGCGGGCCGCCATCCGAATAGGCCGGAAGCTTCATGCCGTGCCAGTGCACCGTGGTCATCTCAATGAGGTCGTTGGTGATTTCCGCGCGGACTTTCTCGCCCCGCCGAGCCCGCAGAGTGGGGCCCAAGAAGGCGCCGTTGAAGCCCCACGTCCGCGTGCGGTCGTTGCCGGGGAGGATCTCCGAGTAGCCGTCCTGGGCGGTGAGTTTGAATACGCGCGTGCCGTCGACGACCTCCCCTTCCTCCACGGGCGGGATGGGCAGGGCACGCGGCTCGCCGTCGTAGCCCAGCGGCTCCGGTTGATTCTTCGACCCCGAAGTGGAGCAGGCGCTCAACCCCATCACGGCGGCACCGGCAACAGTCAGCACGGAACCCTGGACAAAAATACGGCGGGATACTGTAGGGCGAGCGGAGATAGACATGCCTCCCAGGATAGAGATCAGGTGAACCTTAGACCCCGGATTGGAGCGAGCCGGGCTTAAGATCACAGTCATGGCTTCGCGTTCAGCATCTCCCCACGGCTCCTCACCGTCCGAAGAGTCCGCCAATGCCCGCCGCTTCGTCTGGTCGAATGGCCTGCAGGGAGTGGGCGATCAATTGCTCTCCGGAAAGACGGTCCTACCCTGGCTGTTTAGCGTGGCCGGGGTGCCGGGCTTCTTCACGGGCCTACTGGTCCCCTTGCGCGAGTCCGGCTCCATGCTCCCGCAGGCGGCGCTGACCCCGTGGGTGGTGTCCCATCCAGCACGCAAACGCCTGTGGGTGCTGGGCTCGGTGGGCCAGGGTCTGTGCGCGGCGATCATCGCGGCGGCTGCGGTGCTTGTCGACGGCCCCCTCCTCGGCCTCATCGTCTGCCTCGCCCTGGCAGCTCTCGCCGTGCTGCGCGCGCTGTGTTCGCTGACCGGCAAAGACGTGCAGGGCCGCACCATTTCCAAGGGCCACCGCGGAGTAGTGACCGGCCGGGCCACGCAGCTCGGCGGCGCGGTCACCTTGATTACCGGTGGCATCCTCGCCGTGCTGGGTGAGCTCCCGCGCTGGGGCTTGGCGGCATTGCTGGCCATCGGTGCGGCCACGTGGTTCTTGGCGGCAGCAGTATTCCGCACCATCGAGGAGCCGGTGCCGGATGATGCCGGCCAGAAGTGCCTGAACCGCAGCTGGTGGACGGATACCTGGAAGCTATACACCCAGGATTCCCGCTTCCGCAGCTTCGTCAACGTTCGTGCCCTGCTTTTGGTGTCTGCCCTGTCCACCTCCTTTATCGTGGTGCTTTCGCAGAGCATCGGTTCGCAGGCTTTGAGTGGGCTCGGCGGCTTCGTCTTGGCCTCAGGCCTGGCCAGCCTCGTGGGTGGCCGTGTATCCGGTGTGCTCTCAGATAAGTCCTCCCGCTTGGTCATGTCCTGGGGTGCGGGTGCCGCAGCGATCATCCTGCTGGGCATCGTCGCGTGTGCCGCGTGGGCGCCGGCAGCGGTAAGCATGTGGGCATTGCCTCTCGGTTTCTTCCTGGTCAACCTGGCGCACACTGCCATTCGCGTGGCGCGCAAGACCTATGTGGTGGACATGGCTGGCGAAGACAAGCGCACCCGCTACGTCGGGGCTGCAAACACCATGATGGGTGTCATTCTCCTCGTGATTGGCGGCATCTCCGCCGTGATCGCGCTGGCTGGTCCCTCGGCAGCCATTCTGTTCTTGGCCTGCATCGGTCTGCTCGGCGCCTGGCGTGCCCGGGCACTTCCGGAGGTCTCACGCGAAAAATAGAACGCAGGCGTTATGATGAAAAAAGTAAGTCCTGACATCCCCAATCACAGGAGAAGCACACACTCGTGGCTGAAGTAACGAACTGCGCCGCCATCGTCCTTGCCGCAGGCGCAGGTACCCGCATGAAATCCTCAACCCAAAAGACGTTGCATGAGATTGGCGGGAGGTCACTTCTCGGCCACGCCCTCCACGCAGCCGCTGGCTTGAACCCGGAGCACCTCGTGGTCGTCGTGGGCCACCAGCGCGACCAGGTCTCCCCTGCCGTCGATGCCATCTCCGAGGAGCTGGACTGCGAGGTCTCCCAGGCCGTCCAGGAAGAGCAGAACGGTACCGGTCACGCCGTCCAGTGCGGCCTGAGTGCGTTGCCTGACTTCGACGGCACCGTCATCGTGACCAACGGTGACGTTCCGCTTCTGCGCCCGGAGACACTGCGCCAGCTGCACGAGACCCACACCGGCCAAGGCAACGCCGTGACCGTGCTGTCCATGACCCTGGAGGATCCCACCGGTTACGGCCGCGTGCTGCGCGCCGAGGATGGATCGGTCACCGCCATCGTGGAGCAAAAGGATGCCTCCGAGGAGCAGCGCGCGGTGCGCGAGGTCAACTCCGGCGTTTTTGCTTTCGATGGAGCCGTGCTTCGCGACGCCTTGACGAAGCTCAACTCCGACAACGCCCAGGGCGAGCTTTACATCACCGATGTGCTGGAGATCGCCCGCGAGGGAGG
Source organism: Corynebacterium sp. HMSC076G08 (assembly GCF_001811515.1). Lineage (NCBI taxonomy): Bacteria > Bacillati > Actinomycetota > Actinomycetes > Mycobacteriales > Corynebacteriaceae > Corynebacterium > Corynebacterium sp. HMSC076G08. The sequence continues at coordinate 4,718 of NZ_KV805011.1, forward strand.
CCACCGCGTCGGCGCGCACGTTGCTGTCGATCCGGAGGAGCTCTCCGGTGTGAATGACCGCGTGCAGTTGGCCGCGGCCGGTCGCATTCTCAACCGCCGTGTGGTCGAGGAAGCCATGCGCGGCGGCGCCACCATCGTCGATCCCGATACCACTTGGATCGGCGTCAACGTGACCATTGGCCAGGACGTTGTCATTCACCCCAATACCCAGCTGTGGGGTGCGACAACCATCGCCGATGGTGCTGAGGTGGGCCCCGACACCACCCTGACCAATATGCAGGTGGGCGCTGGCGCCAGCGTGGTGCGCACACACGGCTTCGACTCCGTCATCGGCACCAACGCTCAGGTGGGCCCGTTTACCTACATCCGCCCGGGCGTCATCGTGGGTGAAGAGGGCAAGCTGGGCGGCTTCGTCGAGGCGAAGAAGGCGCAGATTGGCCGCGGCACCAAGGTGCCGCACCTGACCTACATCGGCGATGCCACCGTGGGTGATTACTCGAATATCGGTGCCTCTTCCGTCTTCGTCAACTACGACGGCGTCAACAAGCACCACACCACCATCGGCAGCCACGTGCGCACCGGATCGGACACCATGTTCATCGCCCCCGTCACCGTCGGTGATGGCGCCTACTCCGGTGCGGGTACAGTAATTAAGGACGACGTTCCCCCGGGAGCGCTCGCGGTCTCCGGCGGCAAGCAGCGCAACATCGAAGGTTGGGTGCAAAAGAAGCGTCCGGGCACGCCGGCAGCGGAAGCAGCCGACAAGGCACAGGACGCCCAGGCTGACGATCAGACCACTAACTAACGACAAGTAAAGGGATATCTACTGATGACTGGCAAGGTTACCGGCAGCAGCAAGAACATGATGCTCTTCACCGGGCGCGCTCACCCGGCGTTGGCTGAGGCTGTGGCCAAGGAGCTCAAGACCGATCTGGTTCCGACCACCGCCCGCGATTTCGCCAACGGTGAGATCTTCATTCGCTTCGAGGAGTCCGTCCGTGGTGCTGACTGCTTCGTGATGCAGTCCCACACCCAGCCGCTCAACAAGTGGCTGGTAGAGCAGCTCATCATGATTGATGCGCTCAAGCGCGGCTCTGCTAAGCGCATCACCGCCATCCTGCCCTTCTACCCGTACGCGCGCCAGGACAAGAAGCACCTCGGCCGCGAGCCTATCTCCGCCCGCCTAGTGGCGGACCTGCTCGCCGCTGCCGGTGCCGACCGCATCGTGTCCGTGGATCTGCACACCGACCAGATTCAGGGCTTCTTCGATGGCCCGGTCGACCACATGCACGCCATGCCGATCCTGACCGACTACATCAAGTCCAAGTACCCGATGGACAACTTGGCCGTGGTCTCCCCCGATGCCGGCCGCGTGAAGGTGGCAGAGAAGTGGGCACACGAGTTGGGCGATGCCCCACTCTCCTTCGTCCACAAGACCCGCTCTAACACCGAAGCCAACAAGACGGTGTCCAACCGCGTCGTCGGTGACGTCGAGGGCAAGGACTGCATCCTGCTCGATGACATGATTGACACCGGTGGCACCATCGCGGGCGCGGTCCGCGTACTGGAGGAGGCCGGCGCCAAGTCCGTGGTTATTGCCTGTACCCACGGTGTCTTCTCCGACCCGGCTCGCGAGCGCCTGTCCGAGTGCGGCGCTGTCGAGGTCATCACCACCGATACCCTGCCGCAGTCCACCGAGGGCTGGGACAACCTCACTGTGCTGTCCATCGCCCCGCTGCTGGCTCGCACCATCCACGAGATTTTCGAGAACGGTTCTGTGACCACGCTGTTTGAGACTCACTAGATTTGGTTCTGCGACGACGCTGCTGCTAAAATCTTGTGCGTCTCGGCGAGGGAGAAATCCGTTATCGACGCGATAGCACAAGTTAAGCAGTGAATCTTGTATTAAGCCTGCGATGACTCGTCCAAGACGTCCATCGGCAGGCTTTTGTCGTATCTACACGGTTCTTCATGAGCCCTTGCCGCACAACGATACTTTAAGGAGATTTACTTATGGCTTCTGAGCGCCCCGTATTGAAGGCTGAAGTCCGTTCTGAGTTTGGCAAGGGCTTCGCTCGCCGTCTGCGCGCTGCAGGCAAGATCCCGGGCGTTGTCTACGGCCACGCCGTCGACGTTCTGCACTTCGCCGTTGACCGCCTGGAAATGACCGCACTGGTCCGTAACCACGGCGTCAACGCCGTGTTCGAGCTGGAGCTCGAGGGCGAGCAGCACCTGGTCATGGTCAAGCACGTCGACCAGAACGTCCTGACCTTCAACATCGACCACATCGACCTGCTCTCCATTAAGCGTGGCGAGAAGGTTGAGGTCGAGGTTCCGGTTGTCCTCGAGGGCGAGCCGGCTCCGGGCCTCATGTCCATCCAGGATGCCGACGTCCTCCTGGTCGAGGCAGACGTGCTCAACATTCCGGAGGAGATCGCCGTGTCCATCGAGGGTCTCGAGGATGGCACCGTGGTCACCGCTGGCGACATCACCCTGCCGGAGGGCACCACCCTCGTGGCCGAGGAAGACACCGTCATCGTCTCCATCTCCGAGCCGCAGGTTGATGAGGAGCTCGAGGCTGCCGCTGAGGCTGCCGAGGACGGCGGCGCTGAGGCTGGCGCCGAGTCCGCAGACGAGGGCGCCGCCGAGGAGAAGGCCGACGAGGAGTAAAACTCCCCTCTCCTTATCACTCCTCATTCTCTAGCGCACCGCTGCCTGCATTCTTTCTCACTCCCTCCCCTACATACCGAGGGGGTGAGCGTGCAGGTGGCGGTGCGCTCTTGTGTCTTCACCCCAGCGGCTTAGAATGGCTGCGTGACTTCTTCTCCTTTTCTCGTCGTTGGCCTAGGAAACCCCGGGCCGAAGTACGCCGGCACTCGCCACAACATCGGCTTTGACGTGGCTGATGAACTAGCCCACGAGCTATTCGCTTCCTTTTCCGTTCACAAAAAGACAAACACGGATGTCGCCGAAGCGCGACGTGGCGATACCAAAGTGATCGTCGCCAAGCCGCGCTGCTTCATGAACTTGTCCGGCGGTCCCATCAAGGCACTCGCCCAATACTTCAATGTTCCTGCTGAGCGCATCATCGTGATCCACGATGAATTGGAGCTCGACTTCGCCACCATCAAGCGACGCCTCGGCGGCGGGGACCACGGCCACAACGGCCTGCGCTCCACCACGAAGGCCCTGGGCACCAAGGATTATCAGCGGCTTTCAGTAGGCATCGGCCGCCCGCCCGGCCGTATGGATCCGGCCGCATTCGTGCTCAAACCGTGGACTAAGCAGGAGGCCCACGAGATTCCCATCATCTGTGCCGATGCCGTCGATGAGATTCTTCGCGCGTTAGACTAGCCGCCATGAAGCTCGCTACTCTCCGCACCAGTTTTGGTACTTGCGCTATCCGCATCGACGGCCCCAACGTGGGCACCGAGCTGGATTATGAGGACGTCGGAGAATTGCTCGCCAGCCCCGATTGGAGCAAGGCCGCGCAGCTGTCCGGCGAGCCTGTGGTTTTCAACGATGCCGACCTAGCCCCCGTCATCCCCCACCCCGGCAAGATTATCTGCGTTGGCGTCAACTACGCCAAGCATGCCCGGGAGATGGGGCGCGAGCTTCCCACGCAGCCCACGCTCTTCATCAAGTTTCCGGAGGCCCTGACCGGGCCCTTCGACGACGTTTATGTCCCGGCCTATGCCACGAAGAAGCTGGACTACGAAGGAGAGCTCGCCGTGGTCATGGGACGCCGCGCGCACCGGGTGAGCACGAAAGATGCACTAGATTACGTGGCCGGCTATGCCATCATGAACGACTACACCCTGCGGGATTATCAGCGCGCCACCACGCAGTTCCACGCCGGCAAATCCTTCTACCGCACCGCCGGCTTCGGGCCGTGGTTGACCACGGCTGATGAATGGGCCCCGGGCAAGGCCGCGCGGCTTATGACGACCGTCGACGGCGACGTGCGCCAAGACGACAACACCGATGACCTCATCTTCTCCGTGGCCGAACTCATCGCCTTCTGCTCCTCCCTCTACCCTCTCAATCCGGGCGATGTCATTGCCACCGGCACTCCGGAAGGTGTGGGCTTCGCGCGTGGCGAGGAGGCGCTGCTGGGCGACGGCTCCCGCACCCGCATTAGCATCGAAGGGCTAGGGGCAATTGAGAACACCACGCGCTTCGGTGAGCCCCCTGCTGCCGGTGGCTGCGGCGAAGGCTGCACCTGTCACGGCCGTTAACATTCAGCCATATCCAGGCTCTTCAGCGAGCACGCTCTGATTTCGATACGGTGGGGCACCACATTCCCCCTGATTGACTGAGGAGGATGAGCCTCGATGACTCTTCATTCCCGTTTCACCGCCGCCGGCATCGCACTCTGCGCCAGCACCGCGCTGGTGGGGTGCTCGTCGGATAAGGAGGCCGAGCCCGCCCCGACGCCGACTCCCGCGCCGGTGGAAACCGTGACGGAAACGGCCACAGCGACGGGCACGGATGCTGGCGACGATGACCGTGATGACGACGACGCTCAGCAGCCTGCCGGCACGGCTGGTGCCGGGGCCACCGGCAACGCAGAGGGCTCCGGCATGCTCAGCGGCGATGAAGCTTTTGAGAAAGCCTTAGCCCACGCCGGCGTTGATGCCCAGGCCGTCACAGAAAAGGAAGTCGACTACGACGATGGTGACGATGGCAAGGGCCCGCACTGGGAGATTGAATTCAAGGCCAACGGCCAGGAACACGAGCTCGATGTCGACGCCGCCAGCGGCGCGGTGACGCAACACGAGGTTGACTGATCGCCAGTCTGATCCCCAGCTCCATCCCACGCACATCTCTAACCCCTGCGGTTAGGCATTTCCCCAGCTAAGAGGTAAATTTAAAGGTATGAGTTCACAGTCTAAGAAGTCTGCCACCAAGCCGCCGAAGCTAGACAAGCAAGCCTATGAGGACGAGCTCAAGCGCCTCCAAGCAGAGCTCGTCGAGATGCAGCAGTGGGTCGTTGAGACCGGCGCCCGCGTGGTCATTATCATGGAAGGCCGCGACGCCGCCGGCAAGGGTTCCGCCATCAAGCGCATTACGCAGTACCTTAATCCGCGTACCTGCCGCATCGAAGCTCTGCCCAAGCCGACTGACCGCGAGGCGGGCCAGTGGTACTTCCAGCGCTACATTGAGAAGCTGCCCACCGCCGGTGAGATCGTCATCTTCGACCGCTCCTGGTACAACCGCGCCGGCGTGGAGCGAGTCATGGGCTTTTGCTCCCAGCAGGAGTACGTGCGCTTCCTTCACCAGGCGCCGATGCTGGAACACATGCTCATCGAAGACGGCATTATCCTTCTCAAGTACTGGTTCTCTGTGTCTGATGAGGAACAGCTCGCACGCTTTAAGTCCCGCCGCAATGATCCACTGCGCCGCTGGAAGCTCTCCCCCATGGACCTGCAGTCCATCACCCGCTGGGAGGACTACTCGCGTGCCAAAGACGAGATGTTCGTCCACACGGATACCCCGTCCGCCCCGTGGTACACGGTGGAGTCTGAGGATAAGAAGCGTTCACGCATCAACGTGATAAACCACATCCTCAAGACCGTTCCCTATCAGCACGTGGAGCAGGATGTACCTGAGATCCCGAGCCGCCCCGAGCTCGAAGCCGAGTACGTACGCCCGCCGCGCAACGAATTTGCCTACGTCCCGGATGTCGCTGCCGACTTGGAGCGTGAAAAGGTCAACGGCTCCGGCTCCGGCAAGAAGCAAGGAAAGAAAAAGAAGGGCAAGAAGGACAAAAAGAAGAAGTAGTACTTTCGGCATGTACTACCATGGCCGACTATGAGCTCTTCCCGCACCGCGCGTACCTTTCTGTCCTCGGTGCATTTGGGGGACGCGCTACTCGCAGGAGTCGCGGGGCTCGTAGCGGCCTTTTATTGTGCCTTGGCATTTTCCTCCCCCGGAACGGTGGAAGTTGTCGAGGCTCTCTTGTCGCTACTGTTCATACCGCTTTTCTTAGTCTGGCGCTCGAAGCCTGTCGTGAGCGCAACAGGATTCCTAGTTCTGCTCCTGGCCTGGGCTGTCATATGGATGAACCAGCTCCCCACCAATAGCGGCCTCACCCCATGGGCGTTGACCGCCCCCATGGCCGTGTACACCACCTCGCGGTACATCACCCAGAGGCTGATTCCGCGGGTGGTTCTGTTCATCACCGTGATCGGTACCTTTATCTCCCCCTTCATGTGGCGCATCGACACTGAGACCTACCTTCTGCGCTATGAGGTCGACACACCCTTCCTTGCCATGGTGGTGGCTCACTGGGCGGTGCTGGGAAGCACGTATTTCATCGCTGCCCGGTATTTTGACCGTGATCGCCAACGGGAGATACTAGCGCGCGAGCGCTTCCACCAAGCACAAGAAGAAGAACGCCTCCTCATTGCACGGGAACTTCACGATGTCCTTGCCCATTCCCTCACCCTGATTAAGGTTCAGGCTAATGCAGGCATCGTTGCAGCGACTGCGGACTCCGGCGCGGCTGAAGAAGCACTTCTTTCGATCCGCGATAATGCGGATACCGCCTTGGGCGAGGTTCGCGGCATAGTCGCTGCCTTGCGCTCACCCGGCCCCACGGCTCTAGAGCCTGCTCAACAACTTGAGCACATCGAAGGGATCCTCGAAGGCTTCCGCGCTGCAGGGCTAAAGGTGGACGCCAACCTCCCGACTGAATACGCCGTGCCATCGTTGGTGCAGATGGCTCTGGTGCGCATTATCACGGAAGGATTGACGAATGCGCTGCGCCATCAGGGCGTCGGCACGCACGTCTTCGTTGAGCTTGTACTTGATGACGCCGCCACGCTCACCCTCACCTCCATCAATCCTCATCCCACGCCAAGCAACGTCGCGGGCAGCGGCGTGGGCTTAGTCGGAGTTTCGGAACGAGCCCGTTCGCTCGGCGGTCGCCTCGACTATTCCGGCGATGCTCATTCCTTTTCCTTGCACGCACAGATACCGATGAAGGAGACCAAGGATGCAACCCAGCAGCTCTAGAATCCGCGTCTTATTGGCCGATGATCAAGCAATGCTGCTCTCAGCACTGGCTACCATCCTCACTGCGCAAGAAGACATCGAGGTCGCGGCAACCGCTGCCACGGGGGCGGACGCCGTGACAGCAGCGCTGAGCCACCACATTGATGTGGCGATCCTCGACATTCGCATGCCCGGTATGGACGGCATTGCAGCGGCTCAGGCCATACTCGAGCGAAAGCCCGAGTGCCGCATCATCATGCTCACCACATTCAATGATGAAGAGCTCGTGGCGCGATCCATCTCCGCTGGCGCCCACGGTTTCCTGCTGAAGGATGCCGACCCAGAGGTTCTTGTGACCGCCGTACGCAACGTGGCGCAAGGAGAATCGGTACTGGCCGCCGAGGTAACCGGCCCAGTGCTAGAGGCTTATCGCTCAGCGCTGACACGCGATACCCTCAGCGCCCAGGAACGCCAAGGACTCAGCCTCGTAACGCGCCGCGAGATGGAAGTGCTTTCACTCATCGCGCGTGGTGCTACAAATGCGGAGATAGCCGCCGACATGGTCATCGCAGAAACCACGGTGAAAACTCACGTCTCCGCGCTCATGTCTAAACTCGCCGCACGTGACCGAGTGGCCCTCGTTCTCTTAGCGCAGCGTGCTGGGGTTGCCTAAGCTCCTACCACGGTAGGAGGTCTGCTCGCTGAAGACCATCATGCAGGCGGATTCCTTCATGATGCGCCCCGGCGATACTGCATTCTATGAATTGCGATATCTCTTTTGAGCACATCTCGAAATCTTTCGGTCGGCAACGAGTCCTCGATGATGTTTCCTTCCACATCTCCCCTGGCCGCGTGCATGCGCTCCTCGGGCGCAACGGGGCAGGAAAATCAACAATCTTCTCCATCCTCTTAGGCCTCCTGCCTCCTGACTCGGGCTCCATCAGCGTGGCGGGCCAACCTTGGAACCGCAATGTGCTTCGCCGCATTGGTGCCTCAGTGAACGGGCCAGCCTTTTATGGTCATCTGTCTGCCGCGGCGAATCTTCGCGTTCACGCTCGACTTCTGGGGCTTCCCGACTCTGAGATTGACCGGGTTCTCTCCATCGCTGGGCTCAGCGGCGTTGGCTCCAAGAAGGCGAAATCCTTTTCCACTGGTATGAAGGCCCGCCTAGCGTTAGCGCAAGCTCTCCTCGGCGATCCAGAGGTTCTTGTTCTTGATGAGCCCCAGAATGGCCTCGATCCCCAAGGAATCATGGAATTGCGAGAGCTACTACAACAACTAGCCGCGGCTGGGCACACCGTTATCGTCAGCTCCCACCAGCTTGGAGAGGTACTGCACCTTGCCCATGACATCACCGTCTTGGCCGAGGGCACGATTCGCTATTCCGGTTCCTTGCAGGAACTAGCTCCACGTGGTCAGTTGGAGGAAGAATTCTTCCGACTTACCTCACCGAGCCACCCCTCCCAAGCGCCTACCAACCGGGAAGGAGAGTCACGTGCCTAAGCACACTACTGCCCCTCGCCCGAGTTACCTTTCAGCAGAACTACTGCGCAGCCGTGGAAGCGCCTTACAGTGGTTGCCTTTGCTGGCGCTACCGCTGGTCATCATGACAATCATTTTCTCCTCAATGGCCTCAGCACGCACTGATGCCACGGGCGTCTTGGCTTGGCAATCCTTGTTTGTTACCGGCATGTATTCCCCTCTTACTGGGCTGTTCGCTGCCATTCCAGAACGCCGCGAGACCATCACTCGCAGCGGCGGAACGCAATGGAGAAACCTCAACCCGCGTCTCGAGAATGCTGCCCGCTTTATCGTTGTCATTGTCAGCCTTGCGGTCTTCCATATTCTGAACTTTGGTGTTTCTTGGTTCGTTGTCGCTGCCCAGGGGCGGGAGAATCACGAACTTATCCTCGTAGCTGGGCTCTACTCCTTCCTTGGCGCGCTTGGCATTGCCGGGCTTTCCGCCGCCTGTGCCCGCCGACTGGGCTTCGGCTTAACGCTGGTAGCCGCGGCCCTATGGCAAATAATCAGCATCCTTCCGTGCACTGTCGAATCAGGCAGGTGGTGGGCCTTTCCCCCAGCATGGCCGCAACGATTGCTTCTGCGCGCATTGCGTATTCACCAGAACTCGGTGCCTCTTGAACCACACGACCCACTTCTCACCAGCAGTCCACTACCGGCTTTCATATTGTGCGTCATCCTCGCCGTTCTCGGAGCATTAGCCGCGGTCTACACGCCGCGACGATACCGGCCAATGTTCTCGCTGCGACACCGTTTCGCGCGTTCCACAACGGCCCAGACTGATGCCGACGTTGCTAATACCACCATGGAAGAAGCCCAAGTATGGCAGCCAACGAGCCACCCCCGTGCGGCGGCACAGTCCTCGCTGTGGTCCACGTTGCTAGGACTCCACCGTGCAGCTTTTAGCCCAGCGGTGTTCTCTTGCTTGATGCTCAGCATTCTGGCGCTAGGCTTTGTCGCCCTGCAATATCCCGCTAACTACGTCGAAGGTTTCTTTCACTACTTTCTGCTTCCGGTAGGCGCAGGTATCTTGCCGGTCCTCGTTTGGCCCCGTGTAGCTGATTCATGGCCGTTGGTCCATATGGAAACACGGTTCGGCACATCCGGGATTCTCCTCTGGTTCCTGTGTGTCATCCTGGCGGTATGCGCTGCCGCATACCTGGCCAGTGCGCTCGCAGGTGGTGATGGCGCTGCACAGTTTTCCGCTTTGCCCCTTGCGGTTGGGGTGGGCTATGTCATCGCAGCTGTATCACTCATTCTGGTGATTCGCTTCGGCACTGTGAGCGCTATCGCTCTCACAATCATAGGGACGATTGTCTCCGTCACCTTGGGCGGCGATGTCTTGGCTGATACCGGTCTGTGGGTACTCGCCTTCCCCGCCTGGCCTTTGGTTGCGCACTCACCTTTGCGCTATGCCGTCGCTGTGGTGTTGGCCGCAGTGCTCGGGGTGGCCGCGACATTGCGCGCACGACATTTACTCCATACTCGAGCGCTGTCTTCCCGCTAAAACTGACCAATCTGACGAAAACAGTCTAGATTTTTCGATCTCGGCCCCTACTTTTGGCAGATCGGGCAGTTGTGGGCGTGAAGCATCCTGGCAATGCTAGGTCGCAAGCCGGGCAGGACCCTAAAACAGCACTACCGCCCGCGCCATGCAGCACGGGCGGTAGCAGTGTTTTAGCGTTTAGAGCTCAGAAACATCAACGCGCTTCGGGTAGACCACCGGGCGAGCGCCGGCGATTTCCTCGACGATGCGGATGACCTGGTTGGAGTAGCCGAACTCGTTGTCGTACCACACGTAGAGCACGAGGTGCTTGCCGGAGGAGATGGTGGCGAGGCCATCGACGACACCAGCGTGGGTAGAGCCCACGAAGTCAGAAGACACAACCTCCGGGGAGGCGATGTAGGAGATCTGCTGGCGCAGGTCGGAATGCAGGGAGACGTTGCGCAGGAAGTCGTTGACCTCGTCGCGGTCAGCTTCCTTCTCCAGCTCGAGGTTGAGCACGGCCATGGAAACGTCCGGGGTGGGAACGCGGATGGCGTTACCGGTGAGCTTGCCCTCAAACTCCGGCAGAGCCTTGGACACGGCCTTGGCTGCACCGGTCTCCGTGAGCACCATGTTCAGGCCGGCTGCGCGGCCGCGGCGGTCACCCTTGTGGAAGTTATCAATGAGGTTCTGGTCATTGGTGAAGGAGTGCGCGGTCTCCACGTGGCCGTGAACCACGCCGTAGCGGTCGTTGATGACCTTGAGCACCGGGGTGATGCCGTTGGTGGTGCAGGATGCGGCGGAGAGAATCTGGTCGGAATCCTCGATATCTCCGTGGTTGATGCCGTAGACGATGTTCTTCAGATCGCCCTTACCCGGTGCGGTGAGCAGCACACGAGCCACTCCCTTGGACTGCAAGTGCTGGGACAGGCCCTCGCGGTCGCGCCACACACCGGTGTTGTCCACGACAATGGCGTTGTCGATGCCGTACTTGGTGTAATCGATCTCCGCCGGGTTGTTGGCGTAGATCATCTGAATCTTGGTGCCGTTGGCCCAGATGACCTCATTCTCCTCGTCGACGGCGATGGTGCCGTTGAAAGCACCGTGGACGGAGTCACGGCGCAGGAGGGAGGCGCGCTTGAAGATGTCAATGTCACCCTTCTTGCGAACGACGATGGCGCGCAGGCGCACGCCGCCGTAGGCAGCTTCGCGGGCAATCAGGATGCGGGCCAGCAGGCGGCCGATGCGGCCGAAGCCATAAAGCACGACGTCGGTGGATTCCTTATCCACGCCAGCGCCGACGAGATCCACGAGGGTCTCCTCGAGGTAGTTGCGCAGGTTATCGGAGCCGGACTCTTCGAAGCCGGTGGCCAGGCGGCCAAGGTCAATGGAAGCGGTGCCAAGGTTCATCGAGCACAGTTCCTTGAGAATAGGCAGGGTCTCTGCGGTGGAAAGCTCGCGCTCAGCAATGCGGCGGGCGTAGCGGTGCGCCTTGATGATGTCGATGTCGGTCACGCCGATGAGCAGGCGGCCGTAGATAGAGGTGACAACGTTATTGTTGCGGTGCAGCTGGTGGATGAGCGGGATCATCTCTTGGGCCAGCTCCAGGCGCTCGTTCCAATCCTCGTGCCCAATGTGCGCGTTCGAAGTCACGTGCTTTGTATCCTTTACTCGTCAAAAAGGGTGTAAAACTATGTCCATCCGTAAATATTAACCCTTATTCATGCCCGTTTGGGTGTAGTTGAGCGAGGATCTCCGCCACACTACCCCCGCGAAGTTTCATTACATCGACACCTACGAGGCAATAGTCCACGTCGGCGTCGAGCTGCGCACGACGCGGTTTCAGCAACGCGTTGAGATAGGGGTAGACCAAAGGCAGGTCCGGGTGTGCCCGTGTGTAGGCGGTCTCCAGCCCGCGGGCGTAGCGCCCGGAGAACGCGCGGGTCGACACCGTCCTGCCGCCACGGCGCAGAAGGTCACGGTTGTGCTCACTCGTTCCGGCTTCTTCGGACAGCAAGAAGGCAGAGCCACAGTTGACTGCCTCTACCCCCGGCCACGCCAGGGCCTCGGCGACATCCTCCCGAGTTCGCAGCCCACCCGCGGCAATGAGCGGAAGGTCCGTGACCTGATGGACCGCCGCGACAAGTTCTTTAAGCGGGCGTTGGTCGGGTTCCGCACTCGGGTCCCACACTCCGCGGTGCCCGCCGGCCTCAGGCCCCTGCACGCACAACACATCGACGCCTCGCGCGGTGGCAGTCTGCGCCTCCTCGGGGGTGGTGACCGTGGTCCACGCCTCTGCCCCAGCGGCATGGATGCGCGCGACTTCTTCCTCGTTAAAGACGCCGAACATCGACCAGAGCACCGCTGCCCCACCCTCCAGCGCTGCGTCGAGCTTGTCCTGCCAGCCGAAGTTTAGGGGGACGTCGCCAAGCACGGCGTCCTCTTCCGCGGCGAGGGACCGTGCAGCTGCGAGCTCCGTTTCAGTCAGCGCGCGCTGCGGGTGAAAGATATTGACCCCGAATCGCGTGCCCGCACACGCAGCGATGGCCTCCCGCGCGGCGTCTACTGAAGAGCTCCCCAGGCCCAGCGCGCCAAAAGAACCGGCGGACTCAGCGGCGGCAACCAGTTCAGGCGTGGTGGGCCCACCGGCCATCGGGGCAGGTAGGACGGGACAGGTGATAGCCTCAAGAAGTTGACTCATGGTCCCCCAGCCTAAAGAAAATCCATCAAGGGAGTTGTTGTGTCCGCCATCCGTGACTTTTTCACCAGCCTCTTTGGCAGCGCTGAGGCTGCGCCGAAGAAGACGAAAAAGGCAGTCAGCCCTGGACTAAGTCCAGCCGATTTAAGCGCTAAGTGGCTCATCGTAGGCTTAGGCAATCCCGGCGCGAAATACGCCGCGACCCGTCACAATGTGGGGTACATGGCGGTGGATGATCTCCTCGCCGAAGCTGGCGACATGCTTGAACCCGTCACCGGGCACCAGCTCAGCGCCGCACAGCTCGAGCTCGGGGGCACGAAGGTCGTGGCTTTGCGTTCACACACCTACATGAATCTCTCCGGCGATCCCATCGCACCCTTGGCCGCGCAGCTGGGGGTTGCGGCAGAAAACATCATCGTCATCCATGACGAGCTCGACCTACCCGCCGGCAAGGTGCGCATTAAAAAGGGCGGCAACGAGAATGGCCATAACGGCTTGAAGTCGCTGAGCGAGCGCTTGGGCACGCGCGATTACCTGCGTGTGCGCGTGGGTATCGGGCGCCCGCCCAAGGGTGGCTCCATCCCGGACTGGGTGCTCGCGCCTGTCGACGCCAGCGCTGAGCTCGATTCCACCATCGCCACCGCCGCCGAGGCCGCCCGCCTCATCGTGACAGAGGGACTCAGCAAGGCCCAGCAGGAGATCCATTCCCGGGCGAAATAAACCCCGGCGCAGCGGCGCTCAACGCCCTACACTGTCCAAGTATGAGCCGCGCGAGCAAGAACCTGCCTTCTAGTCATGACCCTCGAACAATTGTCATTACCGGTGCTTCGAGCGGGGTGGGCGCGGCCGCTGCCCGCATCCTTCACCAGCGCCGCCCGCAGGATTCGCTCGTGCTCGTGGGCCGGAACCCGGAAAAGACGCAGGCCGTAGCCGAAGAAATTGGTGCGGCCTTTCACGTGGCCAACTACGAGTCTTTGGGCCAAGTTCGCCGTCTCGCGGAAGAGCTAAGCCAGTACCCACAGATTGATGCCTTGGGCAATAACGCCGGCGGCATGTTCGACGGCCCCTTCGCCACCGCCGATGGCTTCGAGCGCACCTGGCAGATCAACGTCGTGGCTCCTTTTCTTCTGACCTCTTTATTGCGCGATACCCTGCGGGCCAGCGATGCCACCGTGGTGCAGACCGCCTCTTTGGCCAACGTCCTGTATTCCGCTTTCGATCCCGGTGACCCAAACACCTTTGAAAAATTCACCGCGGAGCGCGCTTACGGCAACGCCAAGTTGGGCGATATTCTTCTGACCCGCTACCTCGACTCGCATGGTCTGACCTCCGTGGCCTTCCACCCGGGCATTTTGAATACTGGCTTCGGGCATAACTCAACGAGTAGGACAAGCAAGCTCTATTCGACCACTGCGGCTCAATACGTCTTAGGCAAGGCGGACAAGGGCGGGGAGAACTTGGCCTACTTCCTCAGCGGCACCCCAGGCATCCATTTCGAATCCGGCGAGTACTACAACCAGAAGCGCAAGCCAGGCCTGCAGCGGCCGATTGCGAAGAAGCTCTCCGTGGCCCGGCGCGTCTTTGATGATCTGGGCCGCCAGCTCAATGTGGAGTGGTAGCAGCCAGCGGCTAAACTAGCCCGCATGAGTATTGCCTCCGAAGCTTCCCGCCGCCGCACATTCGCCGTCATCGCCCACCCGGATGCTGGTAAGTCCACGCTAACGGAGGCGCTGGCGCTGCATGCGCACGTCATCAACGAAGCTGGCGCGGTGCATGGCAAGGGCAACCGCAAGTCCACGGTCTCTGACTGGATGGAGATGGAGAAGGAGCGCGGCATTTCCGTGGCCTCCTCGGCCCTGCAGTTCGAGTACGCGCCCGAGGGTCACGAGGGCGAGCCCTACATGATCAACCTGGTGGACACCCCGGGCCACGCGGACTTCTCGGAGGATACCTACCGCGTGCTCACGGCGGTGGATGCTGCTGTGATGCTTATCGACGCCGCCAAGGGCCTCGAGCCGCAGACCCTCAAGCTCTTCCGCGTGTGTAAGGCCCGCGGCCTGCCGATCATTACGGTGATCAACAAGTGGGACCGCGTGGGACGGGAGCCGCTGGAGCTTGTCGACGAAATCGTTAACGAGATCCAGCTGCAGCCCACCCCGCTGTACTGGCCGGTGGGTATCGCCGGCGACTTCCGCGGTTTAGCCCACATTAATGATGATGGTGAGGCCGACGAATACGTGCACTTCCTGCGCACCGCCGGTGGTTCCACCATCGCCCCGGAGGAGCACTACGCGCCTGAGGATGCAGCCGCGAAGGAAGAGGACGCTTGGGAGACGGCCGTGGAGGAAGCAGAGCTGCTGGCAGCCGACGGCGCCCTGCACGACCAGGAGCTCTTTGAGCAGTGCGTGACCTCCCCGCTCATCTTCGCCTCTGCGATGCTGAACTTCGGCGTGCACCAGATTCTGGATACCCTGTGCGCCATCGCCCCGGCTCCGCGCTCCCGCGATTCGGATCCGCAGGCCATCGAGGCCGCCACCTCCGCTATCGATGAGGTCCGTGAGGTCACCGATGAGTTCTCAGGTGTCATCTTCAAGGTGCAGGCGGGCATGGACCGCAAGCACCGCGATAACTTGGCCTTCATGCGCGTGGTCTCCGGTGAATTTGAGCGCGGCATGCAGGTCAACCACGCACAGTCTGGCCGCAGCTTCTCCACCAAGTATGCGCTGACGGTCTTCGGCCGCACGCGTGACACCGTGGACACGGCTTACCCGGGTGACATCGTGGGCTTGGTCAACGCCGGTTCCTTGGCTCCCGGTGACACGATTTACACAGGCAAGAAGGTACAGTTCAAGCCCATGCCGCAGTTCGCGCCGGAGTCCTTCCGCATCCTACGCGCGAAGTCTTTGGGTGATTACAAGGCATTCCGCAAGGGCTTGGACCAGCTGGCTGCGGAGGGCGTGGTCCAGATTCTGCGCAACGATACGCGTGGCGATGCCGCCCCAGTCATGGCCGCGGTGGGCCCCATGCAGTTCGAGGTCATGCAGGCTCGCATGGAGGTCGAGTACAACGTGGAGACCATCACCGAGCCCATCCCCTACTCCGTGGCGCGCCGCACCGACGCCGAATCCGCGCCCGAGTTGGGCCGCCAGCGCGGCGTGGAGATCTTCACCCGCACCGACGGCGAGCTCATCGCGCTCTTTGGTGATAAGTGGAAGCTGGCCTTCATTGAGAAGGAGCACCCGGAGCTCACCATCGAAACCCTCGTGGCGGATTAGGCACAGCGTTTCCCTTAACTGCTGAGGAATTCCTTCCACGCCGGCCATTCCGCATAGGTCTGCGCGCGCCCGGCTTCATAGTTCGCGCGCAGCTTAGTCACCGAGCGCTCGGTCGAAGCCACCTGCATATCCTCTGGGAAGAAAAGCTGTGCACGCCCCTCCTTTTCCAGCTCCAGAAGCCGCTCCTTGGAGGCGTTGTACCGGGGCGGCCGGGCAATCATTGACTCCGCCACGGCAGGGTACTTTCGGAAGATTCGTCGCAGCGCCGCGGGCCGCCCTACCTCAGGCCGCACGTAGCCACGCGGTTTCGAGCCAAGGAACAAGAACTTTTCAAAGCCGGCCTTCTCCGCCTGCTCGATGAGGATGCCACCGGATTCCCCCATCGCACCGTCGACGTACGGTGCGCCATCGATAACACGCATCGGCATGATCAGCGGCAACGTCGAAGACGCGCGAACGCGCACCATCAGGTCCTCTTGTGTCTTTATGTCATTGCGCCCCCAGTACACGCTCTCCCCGGTATCGGCGCGCGCGGCGGAAATACACATCTGCGCCGGGTTGGCCTGAAATGCTTCCCAGTCAAAGGGCATGTCCTGATCGGCGGCCTTCTCATAGATGAACTCCGCATTGAAGTAGCCGCTACCGCGCAGCAGCGAACCCAGGCCACCGAAGCTGGGGTTCTTGGCAAAATCCACGAAGGATTCTTCCGAGCGGCTCACGTCGCGGGAGAGGAAGTTCACGGTGTGTGAAGAGCCCGCGGAAACACCTCCAACCCAGCCAAATTCCACCTCCTCCTTTAGGAGCTTGACGATGCACGCGGCGGTATAGGAATTGCGCATGCCGCCGCCTTCAATGACGAGTGCTGTATCTTTCGCGTCAATCACAGTGCCCGATGGTACCCCCGCGCTAGGATCGCGCCATGGGATTGTTTTCTGCGGTTAAGAATGCCGTCGACAAGCTTGGCGGCTCCAGCACTGTCCGTTTGGCCTCCCCGGATCCCCACGCCGTCGAGGTTTCTTTCGATCATCTTTCCGTGCACACTGCGAGCGGTCTCATCATCCTGGTTACCTCCCCTGCCGGTGCGCAGGTGCTCAGTGAGGTGGCGCGCTCCGGCGAATCTGCGCAATTACGTGGCCCTCAGACCACGGTGCATCTCTCCCCCACGACTAAAGAACAGCGTCCCGTCCACGACCCCAAGAAGGGATGGGCCATCCCGTTGTCGCTTGCAGAAAGAGAGACGCTGTCCCAACTCAACGCGGAGCCCGGCGATTATGAAATTTCCGAGTCACTCGCTGTGTCCGTCGAACCCACCCCTGAAGAAAGCTAGTCCGCCATGCTCATCCTCCCCTTCCAAGGGCACACACCCCGCATCCACCGCAGCGCCTGGATAGCACCGAATGCCACCATCATCGGTGACGTCACCATCGGGCCAGATTCTTCCGTGTTCTATGGCAGCGTGCTGCGCGGGGATGTTGGTGCCATTCGCCTTGGCGCCCGCGTCAATATCCAGGACAACTGCGTCATCCACGTCGAAACCACTGCGCCGTGTGTGCTGGAGGATGACGTCACCGTGGGCCACATGGCCATGCTCCACGGCACGCACGTGGGCGCGGGCACGCTGGTTGGAATGAAGTCTTCTTTGCTTTCCGGCTCCACCGTGGGCACAGGCTCTCTCATCGCCGCCGGCGCGGTGGTGCTCGAGGGCCAAAACATTCCCGCCGGTGCCTTGGCCGCCGGGGTGCCCGCCAAGGTGCGGCGTGAGTTGAGCCCTGAGGAATCGGCCGCCTTCATCCCGCACGCCGCGCGCTACGTCGACATTGCTAAGAATCAGGCGCCGCTTGGCGACGCCCTCCCCCTCGACGAAGTCCTCTACGACTAGCACCGCAACTGCCGTTGTTGACAAAACTCCCGAGCCCGCCGCAAAAACTGACCAGAACTTTGGCAACTAGGGCAGTTCACTTTTGAACTCTTGCCCACCAGCCGGCTCGTTATAGAAGAGCAACGAGACCCATCACCACCAGGAAGGCGGCCACTCCGTAGCCGCTCCATAGTGCCACTGCTGCAGAGTTTTCCCGCGCCCACGCGAAGGCGCGACCAGCCCAGGAGTCTGGCTTCGCCCGCACAAGCGCGATGAAAAGCCCGCACACCGTGGGCAGCGAGAGCGCGAAGGTGGCATAGAAGAAAAGGCCTCCGTATTTAACGGTGTTGCTGAAATCCCCGGCAGCAAGGTGCATCAGCCCATAGAAAAAGGGTACGGAGGTCAAGGACTGGATAACACCCATGGCATAGCCCACCGCGACAGTCTTGGCCGAGGGCGTGCGCAGTGGGCCGAGGAGTTTCTGCACCATGTCATTGGGTTCGCCCTTGGAGCGCCAGGCCAGAAGGCCCAGCCCCAGGCCGATGACCACCAGACCCCAACCAAGCAGCGGTGATTCCAGCGCGGCGGCCACCTTGTCCTGGATACCGACGAAGACGAACATCACCACAGCAGCGGCGGTGAGCACGCCGAACCAGTCACCGACGATGACGAGGGCCGCGATCTTGCGGTAGCTCCCCCGCGGAAGCATGATGCCGATGGCCACCAGGATTCCGATGAGAAGCGCGTTGACGGAATCGGCGAAGGCATTCAGCACGGCTTCAAGCATGCGGGCTAGTCTACAGGCTCTTAGAGAACATTCATCTACTGTTTACCCCGCGCGCCCCCGACGCAGGCGAGCAAACGGTATGTTCGAAAAAAGTGTGCCACGTAACGAACCCCCAACTTACGCGTGTCAACATAGACTAGACCCCTGCTGGTACAGCACGTTTTGACCCCGACCCAAGAAGTGGAGAGACAAAAAATGAAGGTAGCGATTCTCGGCGGAGACGGCTTCTGCGGTTGGCCCGCTTCCCTTTATCTCTCCGACCAAGGCCACGAGGTCATCATCGTGGATAACCTCTCCCGGCGCGCCATCGATGAGGAGTTGGGCGCGGAATCCTTAACACCCATCGCCTCCATTGAGGATCGCCTGGCCGCGTGGACCGAGGTTTCCGGCAAGACCATCGGCTTCCGTAACCTCGACGTGGCCCAGGACTACGACGGCTTGCTGGAGTTCCTGAATACCGAACACCCGGATGCGGTGGTGCACTTCGCTGAGCAGCGCGCCGCCCCCTATTCCATGAAGAATTCGCGCACCAAACGCTACACGGTGGATAACAACATCAACGCCACCCACAACTTGCTCGCCGCCATCGTGGAATCTGAGCAAGATATCCACGTCGCCCACTTGGGCACCATGGGTGTCTACGGCTACGGCACCGCCGGTATGAAGATTCCGGAGGGCTACCTGGATGTGCAGGTGGATGCGGGCGAGAATGGCGTCGTCAAGCAGCAAATCCTCTACCCCTCCAACCCGGGCTCGGTCTACCACATGACGAAGGTCCTGGACCAGCACCTGTTTGCCTACTACGCCAAGAATGATGAGCTGCGCATCACCGACCTACACCAGGGCATCATCTGGGGCACGCACACTGAGCAGACCCAGAAGGACGAGCGCCTCATTAACCGCTTTGATTATGACGGTGACTACGGAACGGTGCTCAACCGCTTCCTCATTCAGGCCGGCATTGGTTATCCGCTGACCGTCCACGGCACCGGCGGACAGACCCGCGCCTTTATTCACATTCGTGACATGGTGCGCTGCATCGAGCTAGCCCTGCAGAATCCGCCGGCACGCGGGGAGCGCGTCAAGATCATCAACCAGATGACCGAAACCCACCGCGTGCGTGACCTGGCAGAACTACTGGCGAAGATCTCTGGTGCGGAAGTGGCTTATGTGCCGAACCCGCGCAAGGAATCCGCAGAGAATGAACTCCACGTCACCAACGACACGTTCCTCGAGCTCGGCCTGGAGCCGACCACTTTGTCGGAGGGGTTGCTCCACGAGGTGGAGGAAGTCGCGCGTAAGTACGCCGACCGTGTTGACCGCTCCAAGATTCCAGCCCAGTCGCTGTGGACGCGCCAGCAGCACGCTGGTGTTCCCGAAGCCTTGGCCAACGGCGCGGACGCTGCGGAGGCTTAAACCTTCGTGCGCATCGCTATCGTTACCGAGGTCTTCCTGCCCAAGATCGACGGCGTGGTCACCCGCCTGACGCGCACGCTGGACCAGCTGGCCGCGATGGGCCATGAGGTGCGGATTTTTGCCACAGGCAAGGCCCCTGACACCTATGCCGGCTTCGAGGTCACCCGCATCCCCAGTTTGTCGCTGTGGGTCTACCCGGAGATTAAATTCGGTTTGCCCTCGTGGAAATTCTTCAAGGAAATCCGGGATTTCGATCCCGATGTCATCCACGCGGTCAATCCCATTTGGACCGCGGCCCTCGGCGTCTTTGCCGCGCAGCGCGATGCCGTACCGCTGGTAGCCAGCTTCCACACCAATGTCCCCGAGTACGTTGAAGCGCTGGGGATTGGGTGGACTAGGCCGCTGACCGAAGCCGCGCTGAAGTATCTGCACAACCAGGCTGCGGTGAACCTGTGCACCTCCGGCCCCATGGTGGATAAGGCTCGGATGATGGGGATCCGCAACGTGCAGCTGTGGCCCAAGGCTGTTGATACGCAGACCTATCACCCCAGTCGCGCCACGGAACAGATGCGCGAGCGCCTGACCGACGGTAACCCGGATTCCCCGTTGGTGACCTATATCGGCCGCGTCTCCAAGGAGAAGGACTTGGAACGCCTCGATCACGTGATGGAACTGGTGAGGGCACAGCTTAGCGACGCCCGCCTGGCCATCGTCGGCGATGGCCCCGCCTTGGAGGAGCTCAAGTCCAACTTCGATCCTGCGCACACCGTATTCACGGGCTACCTCTCCGGCGAGGAGCTCGCCGCCGCCTTCGCCGTGGGGGATGTCTTCCTCTTCCCCTCCGCCACAGAGACCTTGGGACTCGTGGCTCTCGAGTCCTTCGCCTCTGGGGTTCCGGTCATCGGCACGAATGCCGGCGGCATCCCCTTCGTTATCGAAGAAGGCGTCACAGGACATCTCATCGAGCCCGACGCTGACGACACCGCGTGGGCCCGCGCCGCTCTCAGCCTCCTGCGTGATTCCTCCCGCCGGGCGCAGATGGGCCAGGCCGCCCGCCGCGAAGCTGAAAAGCATTCCTGGGTAGAATCCACCCAAGCCCTCCTTCAGGCCTACGAGGAGGCCATCGAGCACCCCTTCCGCAGGAATACAAACTAGTCAAGGAGACCCATGGATTCAGCCCAGAACCTGTACTCCGCTGGCGCCTTTATCCAAGCCGGCATCGACGCCACGTTTGCCTCACGCCTAGGCGTCGTTCGCGACGTCGAGGTGAATTTCATTCCCACCGATTCCGCATCAGCAACCTCGGAGGAAGGGCAGCCAGACCTGGATCAGCGCGCCGTCGTGCGTTTTAGCACTGATTCCGGGGTCTATGATTTCGATGGACTGCGTCTTGCCACCATCCACAACGGGGAGCTGCGCTGGGCCACCGGCATGGCAGAGCACGCACCGCAGCCGGAATTCCACGGGCCACAACCTGACTCTGCCCTGCTGCGCGGCTTGGCACGACGGCTGGTGGGCGACCGGCCTGTTGTCCGCGTCCCACAGGGCGATGGCGAAGCATTGGTCGCCGTCGATTTCGCGGAGATTAACCCGGATCCCCGGGTGAGCATCCTGGCCGGAATTGAGCACTCAGGGGACGTCGCCGGTGGCGTCGACGAGCGCCTAGCCACCGCCGAGTTGTCCTCCTACCTGGGCATTCCGCAGAGCCACGCGGAAAATCTCGCGCTTTTCCACGGCTCCCGGATCGTAGCTCTCCCCCAGGCCCCGGGCCGCGCTGGGCTCAGCGCGCGCGAGGTGTTGGCCGACGCCCACTTCCTCGCCACCGAGCACAACTTCTTCTTAGAGGCCCGCTTCCCCAACCTGTGGGCGGACCTTGATCCCGATACGTCGCGGACCGTGGTGAACTCCGATTATGGCTCGCTGACAGTGCCCGCGCATCTCATTGCCACCATCGACGCCTCCACGAACACCTTTTCATGGGCCTGGGCAGACGAGCTATCCGGTTCCATGTCCGCCAAAGCAGCGGCGAACCTGCACCGCTTCGGGTATGACCATGCAATTCCCGAGCTGATTCGGGCCCGCGTAGCAATCGATGAGGCGCGCTCGTTGCGCTTGCCGCAGCTGGCCATGCCTGTTTTGGGACTGTGGACTTTGCTGCCGGTGCAGCTTCCCGACGGCCGCCAGGGCCTCGCGCTGTCCGACGCCCCCGCGTTCCGCCTCCCCGCACCGACTCCGGCGGCCACGCAAGCCACCCTCAACGTTGCGGTGCCGGCAGGCGTGGACGAGCAGCGGGCGCGCGCTGCCTACCACCGGGCGCGTCCCCTCTAAGTGCGCGCAAAGCGCCGGGGTGAAAGCTCTAGGAGTTCAGCACAGCGCGGAATTCTTCGACGTCGACCTCATCCGTGGTGGCCGGGTTAAACGCTGCGTCCTGAGTCTTGTCCACTAGTACCGCGCGCACACCTTCGGAAAAGTCGGGACGGCGGTACATGTGCATGCCCAGCTTGAGTTCCAAAAGAAGGGCCTCGCGGATGTCGTCGACACCGGCCTCTGCCTCATAAAGCTCATTAGCCGCGATAATGGCGGCTGGGCACGCCCCTGCCATGAGGCGGCGGACCTCACCGGCAATGAGCGGGCGCTGATCCAACTCGGCGGAGATTTCCTCCCACGTTGGCAGGGCAAACGTCTCCTCCAGGTCCTTGGCCACCTGCTCCAGCGGGGCGGGCTCTTCGGGCGCGGGCAGGGCGAGGTCCTCCAGCGCAGAATCAATACCGCGCTCGATGGCGGCCTCAATCAGCTCTTGTGCATCCTTGACAACGTGGGTTGCCACGCCAGTCCACAACATGTCTGCGGCATACATGCGGTATCCACTAAGACCCCAGAACTTGGCCAAGCCCGGTGAGGCGATACCGCGGGTGCCCACCATGCGCTGGGCCGCATAGGCCACACCGACGTCGGTAACGTATCCGATGTTCATCTCCGGCATCGAGGCGAAGGCCTTTTCTGTCACCACGCGATGCGAGCCGTGCAGGGAAATGCCCAATCCACCACCCATAACGACACCGTCGATGACGGCGATATAGGGCTTTGGAAACTCGGCGATATCACCGTTGGTGAGGTACTCGCTGGCGAAGAAGGCATCGACCTCCTCCAGCTTGCCTTCCGCGATTCCCTCCCGCGCGTGACGCACATCGCCGCCCGCGCAAAATGCCTTAGGGCTATTGGAGTAAATCAGGACCTGCTCAATCTCATCGTCCTGCGCCCACGTTTCGAGGGAGCGGCGGATGATATCGATCATGTCCGGGGTCAACGAGTTCAGGGCCTTCGGCCGATTGAGTTCGAGGACTCCGGTATGGTTGCGGACGGAAACGAGTACTGGATCAGTCGTAGTCATGCGCACCAGTGTTCCATATCACACATGTTTCAGCCACCTGTTTTTGAGGCTGGTTTTAACATCGACCCCTGCTTCTAAACCCAACCTTCAGATTGGTGTGAATTTCTTGCTCCCACAGCTTGTTGCTCTTGACATGGACGGCACCCTCCTCGATGCCCACGGTCAGCTGCCCGCAGACTTTTCAGAGCTTGAGGAGCTAGCCACCGCCCGCGGCTGCGAGCTGGTTCCGGCCTCAGGACGCCAGCTGGCCACCCTACAGGACATGTTCCCGAAGGGCGGCACATTCATTGCCGAGAACGGCTCGGTGATTTTGCGCGGCAGCGAGATCATCGCCACCTTCCCGCTGCAGGAAGAAACCGTGCGCGCAGCGCGCGAGGCCGCAGCCGCCATCAGCGAGGCGCAGACCGTCGTTCTATGTTCTCCGGAGACCGCCTACGTGGCGCGGGATGTCACGCAGGCAGCACGCGCGGAGATTTCCAAGTATTACAAGGCGGTCACGTGGGTCGACGACTTAGACGACGTCCCCAATAGCGACATCATCAAGATCGCCATCTTCTGCGAATCCGGTTCCGAGGCTCACCTCTACGAGCCGATTCGTCGTGCCGTACCGGAGGACAACGTGGCGGTATCGGGCAAGGTCTGGCTCGATGTCATGGCCCGCGGCGTGGATAAAGGCGCAGCCTTGCTCAAGCTCGCTGAACTTGCCAACGTTCCAATCACCGCCACCGTGGCCTTCGGTGACTACCTCAATGACCTCGAAATGCTGCGCGCCGCTGGGACGGCTATCGCCATGGACAACGCGCATCCGAAGCTGAAGGAAATAGCGGATATTATCGCGCCTGCCAATACCGACAATGGTGTGAGCACGGTGCTGCGCCAGCTTCTGCGCACCTAACACGCTCCCAGGAAACCTTCCCGATTCTCTGCCACCACCCGAGTAGGATTACCCCGGTTCCCTAGACCCCCGATCCCTTACGTGTGGAGTGTTCAGTGAAGAAGTTCCTGCGATCCCCTGGGCCCCGTGTCCCTCGTCGGGCCACGGACACCTCCCTTGAGCTGGACCCGGGGTCCCTCCCCAAGGCAACCGCTGTGCGCAAGGCCAAGCTGCACAAAGCCCGCGAGGCCGCCGAGGAAACCCCCTCGCCGCGCCGCCGCTCGCTCCCGCGCGCTACGCGGCCACAGCGTATTCAATCTACCCGGCCGCAGTGCGACGAACAGCCCCGTCCGGCTCAGCCTGTCGAGCGGATCGCCAAGGCCGCTTCGCAGCCCCCAGCTCAATCCACACCCGCCGAGAGTTCCCCCGAACCACGGCCTGAGAATGAGATATCGCGCGCCTTGGCGCGGCGCTCGCAGCCCGTCGGCACACCGACGAGCAAGCAGCTCAAAGCACCACGCCGCTCCCGCGAGCAGCGCCAAACCGCGCGACAGGACAACGCGAAGGGCGCTGACACTCCAGCGGTGCCGAAGGAATCTGCCACCGTCACGCGCCAGCGTCGCGCGCGCCTGCGCCCGGTACCGGGCCTGGATGGGCTGCGCGGTCTCGCGGTCTTGGCTGTCGTGCTCTACCACTTCTTCGGGGATCTGCTCCCCGGCGGATACCTCGGCGTGGATATGTTCTTTGTTCTCTCCGGCTTCCTCATTACCTCGCTGCTCGTGCGCGAATTCGCCGTGAGCGGACGCATCAGCCTCACCGACTTCTGGGTCCGGCGCTTCCGGCGTATCCTTCCGGCTGCGCTCGTCGTCTTATGCCTGTGCACGGCCCTCGTCGCGATAATCGGCGGGGACCTCGCCGTGGGGATCCGGGAACAATTCTTGGGTACCTTCTTCTTCGTCAACAACTGGACCCAAATCGCCACCAGCCAGACCTATTTTGCGCCCAATGAGGTGCAAGTCTTCGCCCACTACTGGTCCCTGGCCGTTGAGGAGCAGTTCTACCTCCTATGGCCCCTGCTCATGTTTGGCGCTTTTGCTCTGTCGCGGCGCCAGCCCAAGCGCCTGCCCATCGCGCTTTCTCTCGCCCTCGCTGTCGCCTCCGCTGCTGCGATGGCGCTGCTGTTCACTCCGGGCGAAGACCCCACACGAGTTTATTACGGCACCGATACCCATGCCTTCGGCCTCCTCATCGGTGCGCTTTTATCCCTTCTTCTCACCTCGACGTCGAAGGAGGCGGAGGCGGACTCGTGGGCGTCGACAAGCACGGGTGCTCTCGCCGGGACCGTCGGAGCCCTCGCCCTGGTTGGTTACCTGGCGCAGCTGGTGTGGATGGGCGCGGACCTTGAGTTCACCTACCACGGCGGCCTGGTCCTCACCAGCCTCCTCGGCGCGGCAATGATCTGGGGCGTGGTGCGTGAGACCGGACCGCTGACATGGCTCTTCCGCACCCGGTTGATGCGGTGGCTGGGCCAGCGCTCCTTCTCGCTCTACCTGTGGCATTGGCCGGTGGTGATGATCCTCCGCGAGCTGTCTGATGCCCCGGCGTGGCTGCTGGGACTACTCGCGCTTCCCGTGTCCTTCCTGTTGGCTGAGGTGACGTATCAGTTCGTGGAAAACCCCTTCCGCCGCGCCGGATATGTCGCCACGTGGCGCATCTATTGGGCTTCGCGCCCCACGGTGGCCGAGATGAAAGACGGTTTCGGCAAGGCCATGTGGCCCGCCGTGCCCGCCATGGTGATCCTCTCGGCGCTGGGCGTGGCCTATGGGCTGGTCACGTCACAGGACCAGACCGAGCTCGAGCGAGAATTGGAGCGCATGTCCCATGCCAATGAGCAGGCCGCCGCATCGGCCCCAGCAACGCCGACAGAAACCACGAAGCCGAAGGAGAAGCGGGCGCTACCTGTGGGCACGGAGATCAATGCGGTGGGTGATTCGGTCATGCTCGCCGCCTCCGAAGCTCTCAACGAGCGTTTCCCGGGGATTCTCATCGACGCGGAGGTGTCCCGCCAGTATGCCGAGGCGATTGCGGAAATCCGGCAGCTGAAGGAGTCCGGGCAGCTACGCTCCACCGTCTTTGTGGGGCTGGGCACGAACGGACCGGCGGCAGACGGCGAGATAGACGAGCTCCTCACCATTCTCGGTTCCGATCGCACGGTCATCCTCGTCGTGCCCTACGGCGAGCGCGACTGGATGGGGCAGGCGCGCGCAGAGATTATCGAGGCTGCAAAGGAGCACGACAACGTCTACGTGGCCGACTGGTGCGGCAGGGCCCAAGAGAACCCGTCGCTGCTGTACGACGACGGCGTGCACCCACAGGCCGAGGGCGCAGCGCTGTATGTGCAGGCGCTTCCCGACGCCCTCGAGCAGTACGCCAACGGGGACAAGTCCACCACCACGGCCTGCTCGCTCTAACCAATCGGGGCAGTGCGCTAGAAGCCCTGCCCAAGTTGACAAAGTTCTGGCCAGATCTTGAATCAGAGGCTCTAACTTTGGCAACTCGGGCGGTTGCCGCGGTGTCTCCCTAGGGTCTGGACACATAGAAAAGAAGGCCGAGGGGCTCACCCCTCGGCCGTTCTCACGTTGCCGATGCTTGCGCGCTTCCGTATTACTGAAAGCTGCTCACTCTCCTATACGGAGAATTCACTCATCTTATCCCAATTTGTCTTTCCATCGATGTGAGTGTTGATGATGTCCGGCGTCTCCACCAGGTACTTCGGGAGCTCCTCGCAGGAGCGCTTGAAGTGCTCGGTGTTGACGTGGTCAACGTCGGTGCCGTCCTTGTAGGACTCGAGGAGCAGGAAGCGCTGCTTGTCTTCCGGATCGCGGAACCACTTGAAATCGATACAGCCGGGCTCAGCCTGGCAGGCCTTGGTGTACCAGTCGATCTCGTCGAGGAAGGTCTCGGCATACTCGGGCTTGACGTGGAACTGTACGTTGATCAAAATCATGGGCCCCACTGTAACCTTCTCCACGAAAACGTGCAGAAGGCCCCGCCAATGGCTGAACTGAGCTAGCCCAATTCCAGCAGGGCCTTAAAAAGAGCCTCTCGGGAGGATTATTTGTTGAAGAAGTACTCCGCCACATAGACGTAGGTTCCGTCAAAAGCTTGGGCGACGCCGAAGCCGGTGCCATCCGTCTTGGTCACGGGCACGTCGCGGTTGAGCCAGTCCACGCGCTCCTTGGCCTCAGATTCGGTGAGCTTGTAAATGTTGCCGCTGCCCTCCTCCAGGTGGGTCAGCCCATCGCCTGCATTGTCGTGGAAGGTGACCTTGCCAGCTGCTGCCTGGTTTGCCCACTCCTGCGCGATGTTCTTGGCGTTGGCATCCTCGTGGTGGCCCTGCTTGAGCAGGTGGGCGTGGGTAGCACCAACGAGTTCGCCGGCGACGGCCGGGGTCGGCTTCTTAATGAAGCCCGGCAACTGGACGTTAAACTGCTTCGCCAGGTCATAGGCCTGCGCAGGCAGCTCGATCTCTAAAGAGTTGACCTGCTCAACGGCCTGGGAAGACAGCTGGTTTACGTCCTGCAGCTGTGCGGAAGAGGAGTTAACCGGGGCGGCCTGGGCACCGGACACCGACAGAGCAGTGGTGAGGGTAGCTGCCACGGCGGCGGTGGCGGACATGCGGGAAACACGACGGAAAGAATTCATGCCTTCCACCGTGCCACAAAAATGCTTCGGCGGAAAAAGACTTCCCGCTCATGTGGGATTTTCGATACCACTTTGTTATCACTTGCCGGTGGCTGCATGCCGACATGGAAGAATAGCCAAGGCTGGCTTTAGTATGGATTTTTTAACGAGTATCCGAAAGGTGATCACTGTTGCTGGACGTCTTAACCGGTTTCGCCATCATTTTTGTGGTTATCGGCGTGGGCTTCATCATGGCTCGGCGCGGCGTTATCGGCGAAGGTGAGGCGCGCCTGCAGTTCAATCGCACGGCGTTCTGGGCGGCGACCCCAGCGCTGATCTTTTCCAGCGTGGCCACCTCTGATACTGCGGCCTTTGCCTCGCCGGTTGTCGCCGTCATCGCGATAGCTTCGGTCGCCACGATGGCCTTGTATTGGGTGCTGAGCGCGTTATTCTTCCGGCGCAGTGGAGCGGAAACCATGGCCGGCGCAGCCGCAGCCAGCTACTACAACTCTGTGAACATCGGGCTGCCGATCGCCACCTATGTCATCGGTGATGCCACTTTTGTGGTGCCCGCGCTGGTGCTGCAAATGGCAGTCCTCTCGCCCTTCATCATTGCCGGCCTCAACGCCCAGGGAACAAGCCTGCGTTCGATTTTAAGTTCCGTGGTCTCAGGGTTGACAGCCCCAGTGGTCATCGCGGCGATCGCCGGCTTCATCGTGTCCGCCGCAGGCTGGCACGTCCCCGACGTCATTATGGCTCCGCTCGAGATCCTTGGTGGTGCCTCCATCCCGATGATCCTGATGAGCTTTGGCGCCTCACTCACCGGTGACGGGCTGTTAGCCGTTGACCGCCTGCCGACGATTACCGCCACGGTTCTCAAGCTCATTGCTATGCCGGCGATTGCGCTGGCGGCCGGCTTGGCGTTGGGGCTGAGCGGCAACGAGCTCTACGCAGCGCTGATCTTGGCCGCGCTTCCGACCGCACAGAACGTCTACAACTATGCCGCGACCTACCAGTCGGGAGAAACGGTGGCGCGCGATACGGTCTTCCTCACCACCTTCCTCTCGCTGCCGGCGATGCTGGGCATCGCGGCTCTCTTCGGGTAGGGCTGGGCCTACCCCTCGAGCTTCTCCCCCAACTCCAGCCATTCCATTTCTAGCTCTTCGCGCTCAGAGGCAATGCCCTTGAGCTCGGAGTCGAGCTTCGCCAGCTCACCACTGTCTCCCTCACCGGAGGACATCTTCTCTGCAGCCACCGCCATCTTTTCATTCAGCTGCGCCGTCTTATCGTCGAGCTTGCCCATCTTGCGCTCCAGCGCATTCATCTTCTTGGTCAGCTCGCGCTCCTCCTGGGAGCTCAACCGCTTGACCGGGGCGGCGTCCGCGCTCTGCTCGTCAGAGTTCTTGGAAGCTTCTCCTAAATCAAGGACGCCGCGCGCAGTGGCGGCCTCCATCTCCTGGCGGCGGCGCAGGTATTCCTCGATTCCGCCCGGCAGGTTGGTGAGCTTGCCATCCCCAAACAGCGCATAGGTGTTATCCGCGATGCGCTCGATGAGGTAGCGGTCGTGCGAGATGACCACCAAGGTGCCCGGCCAAGAGTCCAGCAAGGACTCCAGTTCCTGGAGAGTATCGATGTCGAGATCGTTCGTGGGCTCGTCGAGAAGCAGCACGTTTGGCTCCGCCATAAGCACGCGGGTCAGCTGCAGACGGCGGCGCTCACCGCCGGAGAGGTCGCCGACCGGCGTGCGTTGGCGCTTGGCGGAAAAGCCCAGGCGCTCGGCCAGCTGGGAGGCAGAAAGCTCTTTCTTGCCCAGGTGGACGTAGGTGGCAACGTCTTCGACGGCGTCGAGAAGCCGGCGCTCCGGATCCAGATCATCGAGCTCCTGGCGCAGCCAGCCCAGGCGCACCGTCTTGCCCTCGATGCGCTTGCCGGCGGCAAGCTCGACTTCACCAGCAAGGGCGCGCAGCAGCGTGGTCTTGCCCGAACCGTTAACACCAACGAGGCCGATGCGCTCGCCCGGCGCCAAGCGCCAGGTGAGGTGATCCACGAGCGTGCGACCGTCCGGGGTTGTGACCTTTGCGTCCTCGAGCTCAATGACGACTCGTCCCTGGCGCTGCTTGGAAAAGGCCATGAGTTCGACCTTGTCGCGCGGTGCGGGGACGTCGGCGATGAGGGCCTCGGCCGCCTCGATGCGGTAGCGCGGCTTCGAGGTACGCGCTGGCGCTCCGCGACGCAGCCACGCCAGCTCCTTGCGGGCCAAGTTCTGGCGGCGCTGCTCGATGGCATCGGCTTGGCGGGCGCGCTCGGCGCGGGCGAAGGTCCAGTCGTTATAGCCACCCTCGTAGGCATCGACGACACCGTCGTGCACCTCCCAGGTAGTGGTGGCCACGGTGTCGAGAAACCAGCGATCGTGCGTGACGACGACGACCGCTAGCTTGCGCGAAAGCAGGTGGCTGGCCAGCCATTGCACACCTTCGACGTCGAGGTGGTTGGTCGGCTCATCGAGCACCACGATGTCGAGGTCTTGAACGAGTGCGGCAGCCAGGTTGACGCGGCGGCGCTCACCACCGGAGAGCGAGCCCACAGGGGTGTCTAGCCCTAGGTCAACAATGCCGAGGCCGCCGAGGACATCGCGCACCTTCGCGTTGGATGCCCACTCGAAAGTCTCCAAGCCCAACGGCTCAATGATGGCTTGGGCGATGGTGAGCGATTCTTCTAATTCAAAGCGCTGGGTCACCACCGCCATGCGCAATTCCGAGTTGTGGGACACGCGGCCCGAGTCTGGGGATTCGATACCGGTGAGAACTTCCAGCAGCGTCGTTTTGCCGCCGCCGTTGACGCCGACGATGCCGATGCGATCACCGGTTTGCACGCCGAGGGAGACCCCGTCCAGCAGGGTCTTAAGCCCAAAGGACTTGGTTACGTTTTCAAGGTTAATGAGGTTCGCCATATCGAGTGTTCATCTTAGTGCCTCGGCGCGGTTACCCCCGCACCATTACCTTTATTGCTATTGATTTTCACTTCCAATACTCTGGCGCACTATGAAAAAAGAACGTCTCGCCCTGTGCGCCGCACTTTCCGCCACGATCCTCACCATGTCCGCTTGCTCCTCCCCTGACAGCGAGGAATCCACGTCGCCCTCCAGCGCTGAAGCCTCCCACGCGCATGCCGAGCACGACGATGACCATGATGGGGAGCACAGCCATGACGGCTTCGAAGCCGCGGAAGGTGAGACTGAGGTAGCTGAGCTGCCAAACCGTATCCTTCTTTCCCACAAAAACGGCCTCACCACGCTCGACGGCGAAACCGGTGAGGTCATCGAAAGCGAAGATCTGAAAGCATTCCTCCGTCTAAGCGATGCCGGCGATAACCGCCACATCATGGTGACCAAGGGCGATAGCTTCCTCACCTTCGACACGGGGCGCATCACCAAGCCCCACGGCGACCACAAGCACTACTACGCGGCGCAGCCGCAGCTTCTCAGCGCAGCCATCGACGCACCGCACGCCGGTCACGTGGTTCACCACGACGGCTTTACCGCGCTCTTCTCCGACGGCGATGGTGTGGCACGGATTTACAAGACCGAGGACATCGGCAAGGAAGACGCCAAGCCCGTCAACACCGTCGAGACAGGCGCTGCGCACCACGGTGTGGCCGTCCCGCTGAAAGACGGCTCCGTGGTCACCACGAAGGGCACGGAAGACGAGCGCCACACCATCCAGCACCTCGACAAGTCCGGCAAGGTCCTTGCGGAAACCACTGAGTGTCCTGGCGTCCACGGCGAAGCTGCCGCCGGCAACGGTTCCCTTTTCTTCGGCTGCGAGGATGGGCCCGTCGTCTTCGACGGCACCGAATTCCACAAGATCGACGTCTCCGCTTACGCGGGCAAGGACGGATACCAGCGCTCCGGCAATTCTGCGGGTTCGGAGGAATCCAACATCATCTTGGCAGACAACAAGACCGACAAGGATGTCGACTTCGAGCGTCCCACCTCAGTGACCCTCATCAATACGGAGGACTACTCTGCCAAGAAGGTTGAACTGGGCGAATCCTATTGGTTCCGCTCGTTGGCCCGCGGTCCCCTGGGCGAGGCCTTAGTCCTCACGACCGACGGCAAGCTCAACGTCATTGACCCGGATTCCGGCGAGGTAACAAAGAAGATTGACGCTATCTCCCCGTGGAAGGAAAACGAGGAGTGGCAGCAGCCGGGTCCGATCCTCAAGGCGGCAAACGGCTATGCCTACGTCACCGATGCGAACAAGCAAGAACTGGTGGTCCTTGACCTCCTCGGTGACCAGGAGCCGCAGCGCTACAAGCTCGACTTCAAGCCCGTGGAGATGGCCGTCCTCTAAGGACCGCTACCTACAGCGCTGGCGCTAGACCAGCGTTGCTCCGGTTGCGGGGCCTGCGGTCACCAGGCCACGGGTTCCGCGGTTATCGGCGCAGACCTGGGCCACCACTTCCTGTGCGGTCTCCTCGTCCTCGCAGAGGAAGGCACAGGTAGGCCCAGACCCGGAAACGATGCCCTTGAGGGCGCCGGCGGCCTCACCGGTGTCGAGAATCTTGCGTAAGTCCGGACGCAAAGAGAGTGCTGCCGGCTGGAGGTCATTGTGCATCACCGCGGCAAGCTCGTGGGGGTTGCCGCCGACGAGGGCTTGGCCCACGGCTTCCGTGTCCAAGTGTGGTGTGCTTCCACGGCCGGCAGCGCGCAGCTCATCCAGCTTGCGGAAGACAGTGGGTGTGGACAAACCCTCCGCATTGGTGATAATCGCCCAGATATAGCGCCCGCGCGAGAGCATCGGGGTCAAGAGTTCGCCGCGCCCGCGCCCCAAGGCGGTGCCGCCCATGAGGGTAAAAGGCACGTCGGAGCCCAGTTCCGCGGCGAGTTCGTAGAGCTTCTCCATGCTGAGGGCTTCACGGCCGAATTCGGTGCTCAAAGCTTGGTTGGCCAAAAGCAAGGCGGCCGCGGCATCAGCGGAGCCACCGGCCATGCCCCCGGCGGCGGGGATGTTCTTTTCCATCGTGAGCGTGCCGGCAGCTGGCAACATGAGGTTGTGAGCCACCAGCTCTACCGCGCGCCACGCCAGATTCTCGGTTGACGCCGGCACACCCTTCGCGTGGTTGCCGGTGACCACCACGCTGCTTTCCTCGCCCCAGCGGTAGCTCACGCGGTCATGTACGTCGAGGGCCTGAAACACGGTGGCCAGCTCATGGAAGCCATCCGCGCGGGCCTCCCCCACCCCCAGGTGCAGGTTGACCTTGGCATGGGCGCGCGCCTGCCAGATCTGCGGGGAGTCGTCTCCTGTCCTACTCATGAGGCTTCCGCCAATCGGACGAAGTCCTCCACGCCCAGCTTCTCACCGCGCAGGCGCGGATCGATATCCGCCGCGCGCAGCGCTTCCTCGGCTGCTGCGGCGGAACCATAGAAACCTGCCAGGGCGGCGCGAAGTGTCTTGCGGCGTTGGGCAAAGGCGGCGTCGATCAGCGCGAACAGACGCGGGCGCAGTGTCTCGTCGAAGGGGCGGGTGCAGTCGATGCGCACCAACCCTGACTCAATCTTAGGTGCCGGCCAAAACACGTTCTTGCCAATCGTGCCGGCCTGGCGAACCGGTCCATAGAAGGATGCTTTCACGCTGGGGATGCCATAGACCTTGCTGCCTGGCGCGGCGGCGAGGCGCTCAGCTACTTCCAGCTGCACCATGACCAAGACGCGGCGAATGGACGGGTAGACCTCCAGCAGGTGGAGCAGCACCGGCACCGCCACGTTGTAGGGCAAGTTGGCTACCAGGGCGGTCGGCTCCCCCAACTCCCCTGCCTCAACGGTGAGTGCGTCCTTCTCCACCACGGTGAGGCGATCCGCAAAGTTGGCTGCCCGCGCCGCCACGGTATCTGGGAGCTTGCCTGCCAGCCGCGGGTCAATCTCCACGGCCGTCACGTGCTCGACCTCACCCAGTAGTCCCAAGGTCAGCGAACCCAAACCAGGGCCGACCTCCACCACGCGGTCCTGCGGTTGCAGGTCCGCGGCAGCCACGATGCGCCGGATGGTGTTGGGATCATGCAAAAAGTTCTGGCCCAGCTTCTTTGTCGGCGTCACGTCGAGCTCAGCGGCGAGCTCGCGGATCTCCACCGGGCCCAGCAGGTGGGGTTGTGTCATGTCATCCAGACTAATACGCGCGACGCTGAAGCTTTAGCGCAGGCCGAGCTTCGAGGTGCAGGCGGGCCATGCACCCCAGCCCTGCGCGGCCTGAACCTTCTGGGCCACCGCAATCTGCTGCTCGCGGGAGGCCTGCCAGGCTTGTGGGGCGTACTCGGTGCCGCCGAAAGCAGCCCAGGTCGACGGGGTGAACTGCAGGCCGCCGGAGAAACCATTACCGGTGTTGATGGACCAGTTACCGGTGGCCTCACACTGTGCCAAGGCATCCCATACGGAGCCCTCAGCAACGGCCGGTGCGGTGGACTTCGGCTTGGTACCGCGCGCGATGACTGCGGCGACGGCCTCGGTGCGCACGTCTTCCTTGATGATGTCGTTGGACTCTTCCGTACCGTTGACCTTCACAATCTTGCGGGTCACGGTGCGCGAACCTGGGGTTCCCTCCTCGCGGACTTCCTCGGTGCCTTCTTCCAGCTCCGGGTCATCAACGTAGGTAGCTGGTGCGTCGAAGTCCTCCGTCTTCTCCTCTTCCGAGATGTCCACACGGTCCACGGTGATGGCCGTGCCGGCCTTGACGGGAGTGTCGAGGTCCGGCGACACACGGTCATCCTTGCCCACGGTGATACCGCGGGCTTCCAGTACGTCCTCCACGGTCTTAGCCGCAACGCTGGCGTAGGACACAGAGCCACCGTCAGAGAGCTTAATGATCTTCGGGGATACCACCTCAAGGTTCATTCCCTCAGTCAGAACCTCATCATCCTCGACGGTCTTGGAACCGGAGGTGATAGCAGCGCCTGGGACGATGCCGTCGAGTCCGCCCAGCAGGTCAGACACAGTGAGGTCAGTGGAGGACATCTTCGTCTCCACGCCATCGATGGTCACCGCAACCGGCTTGGCGGTACGAACGGTAATGGAGTCACCATCGGAGACCTGCTCAGACAGCGCCGGGTAGACAACGTCCTCCCCGCCAACGCTCACACCTGCGGCCTCGAGGGCCGCGTTAACATCACCGGCGAAGGTAGCCAGCTGGGTGGTCTCACCGTTGATGTCGAGCGTGATGTCCTTCTGAGAACCGACGGCAACGACACCACCCACAGCCAACGTGCCGAGCACACCGCCGGTGGCCATGCGCAGGGGCAGGGAGCGGGAGTTGTTGATTCGCTTGATCTGCTTCTTCGGGGACATAAACCTTTACTCGTCTCTGCGTTGCTTCGTGCCCAGAGAGGCCTTTGCACTCTCCTCAGCACCTGACGTGGCGTGCGAATGCACGCCAGCCGGCAACATCAAGGCCGGACTAACTTTGGATAACGATACGGTAACAGAGCGTAACGATCGAGACGTTCTCACACGCCGCCACCACTGGCAACACACTCGTCACACCAAACACGTGCGCCACCGTTGAGCAGCACCTTTGCTTTGAGTGAAGATCATCACACTCCGAAGACCTCGGCGAAGGTTTCAGCCACCTCTGCGGCCAAGTCCTCCACTTCTTGGCCGCGCGCCTGCGCCACGCAGCGGTACGTATGACCAATCAACGAAGGTTCATTACGCGCACCACGGAAGGGCTCCGGGGTCATGTACGGCGCGTCCGTCTCAATGAGCAGCTGCCCGGCTGGCGCGAGCGCTGCGGCTTGGCGCATCTCCTCGTTGCGCTTGAACGTCACGTTGCCGGCGAAGGACAAAACGTAGCCACGCTCCAGAGCCTCCTTGGCCACATCAAGTGGCGAGGAGAAACAGTGCAGCATGACCTTCGGCGCCTCAGCGCACTCCCCCAGCACGCGCATGAGATCCTCATCGGCCTCGCGGTTGTGGATCATCAGCGTCTTGCCCACCTTCGCTGCCAACTCGGCGTGCCAGTGAAGCGCTTCCTCCTGGACGTCAAGCGGCGCAGTTCGTTCCGGCTCATGATAAATCCAGTAGGTATCCAGACCCGTTTCCCCGATGGCCACGCAGCGCGGGTCCGCAGCCATTTCGCTCAGGCGCGCACGGGCGGCCTCGTCGAGTTCATGCGCCTTGGTGGGATGAATAGCGCAGGCCGCGTACACGTTGTCGAATTCCTGCGCCGCGGCCAAAGCCTTCTCCGCCTCCGCTAGGCCATCGCCCACGGTGACGATGCGCTCAACACCTGCGGCACGGGCACGCTCAACGAGGTCGGCGTCAGCGTCGCGGCAAGAGGCGAGGTGCGTGTGGGCGTCGATAAGCTGGCTCAAACCTTCGGCGGGAACGGGCATGGGGCGTGGCTTCTTCTTAGACATGGCTGCGAGTGTAGTCTTGCGCGCATGATAATCCGTGAAGCGACGGACGCCGACGTCCCCGCAATGACCGCCACCTTAAACTGGGCCATCCGGGAGACCCACTTCATCTTTCGCAGCGAACCCGCCACAGTGGAAGAGCGCACCGAGTATCTCCACCAGCTGCGCCGCGAAGCCTGTCCTTGTTTCGTGGCTTTCGATGACGATGGCGCGTACTTGGGCTGGGCACTCTACCGCCCCTACCGCGATCCTAAGGTGTGGCTGGGCTGCTACGAGACGACGATCTACGTTGATCCCACCGCCCACGGCCGCGGGGTAGGCACGCGCTTGCTCGATGCAGTCGTTCAGCATGCCCGCGAGGCGGAGCAGGTCCATACGCTGCTGGCACTCATCGTGGCGGACAACGTCGCATCCATCAAGTTGCATGAGAAGTTCGGCTTTGCCACTGTAGGAACGTTAAAAGAAGTCAGCCGCAAAGCTGGGCGCTGGATAGACCTCACCCACTTGCAACTCATGGTTTAAGGAACATCATGCACGTACGTCCCGCAGAGCTTGCCGACGCCCCCGCAATCGCCGCCATCTATAATGCCGCCTCCGCCGCGAAGCCGGCCACCAACCTAGTCACGTGGCAGGAGTCCGTCGAGGACCGCGAAAAGTGGCTCGCACAGATGGAGGAGGAAGGTTTTCCCGTCTATGTGGCGGTGGACGATGACGAAATCATTGGCTGGGCCGCCTACTTCCAGTTTGTCACCCCAGCTATCTACTACGGCACGGCGGAGGATTCCATCTATATTGCGGAGTCCGCACGGGGCAAGGGCGTGGGCAGCGAGCTCATGGACACGCTCATGGACCACGCGAAGGAAAATGACTACGTGGAGACGATGATTACCTACATCGTGGACACCAACGAGTCCTCCATTGCCCTGCACAAGAAGTTCGGGTTCGTGGAAACCGGCCGCATGCCCAATATCCACACCAAGGACGGCGTGCGCCTCGGGCTGGTGCACCTGCAGCGCGACTTCGACCGCTCCTAAAGCGGTTTGATGGCCACTAACTCAGGGAGGCGCGTGCCAGCCGCCCCACCACCAGTGACGGCACTGCCATTGTTGCCAAAGATCTGGCCAGATCCCGCGGCGAGGCGAGAAACTTTGGCAACAACGGCGACTTCGGCTTGAGCAACTCACCCTGCGCTACGCGGTCACAGACGGCAAACGCGTTAAGCCGGCGCTGCCTGAAGCGGCACAATATCGTCCAGCTCGGCAAGAATTTTGTCCTCTGCGACATCCAAGTCGTAATGGGTCTGCAACCCCAGCCAGAACTGTGGGGACATTCCAAAAAACTTGGCAAGGCGAAGAGCCGTATCGGCGGTAATAGCCCGCTTTCCGTGGACGATTTCGTTAATACGTCGAGGCGGGACCCCTATCGAAACAGCGAGCTTGTGCTGGGTAATCCCCATTTCCTTAAGAAAATCTTCCATCAGGATTTCACCTGGGTGCACTGGGGGGAGCTTTTTAGTGGTAGTCAACGATCTCAACCTCCTCTGGCCCTAAAGCGGTCCACCGGAAGCAGATCCGCCATTGGTCATTGATACGAATACTATATTGACCCCGCCGATCGCCCTTCAACGCTTCGAGCCTATTCCCCGGAGGAATCCGAAGCTCATCTAGCCTCTGCACATAGCCCAATTGCCTCAGTTTGCGAAGAGCTACCGAGTGAATACGTGAATCTATCGAGGACACCCTCTCTCGATTCCATAAGCGCTCTGTATCCCTATCCGCGAACGACTGAATCATAAATGCACCATACCCCCCATAACGCGACACGTCAATAACGCGAGGCGTTAACTCTAACTAACGCTGCAATACAAAAGTTACCGCAACTAAGGAGGACCCCGCTAGGCAGCGAGCTCGTCGTCAATGTAGACCCGCCTAGTCGCGCGCAAACCCGCCATCAGCATGCAGAGGCTGAGCACCATCAGCGCAATCAGCACGGCCGTCCAGTTACCGGTAGCGCCGCGCACAACGCCCACGAAAAGCGGCAACAGCCCCGCCAAGATGTAGCCGCCCGGCTGCACAAAACCGGAAAGTCGTGCGGTCGTCAGCGCACTCCGAGTGCGGGCGGTGAGCAATGCCAGAGCCAGTGGGAAGCACATACCGCCGATCCCCATCAGGCAGGCCCAGGCGAGCGGGGCGACGTCGGCAGCCACAAGGACCCCGCCCCAGCCAGCGCAGGTGCACAGCGCCAGCACAATCGGCACGAGTGTTAGGCGGTCCAAGCGAGAAATGAGCCAGGGCATGATCACGCCGCCGGCGATGTTAAAGACACCGATGACGGCAAGTGCCACACTGGCGGTATCCTCACTCACGCCCTTCTCTACCAGCATGCGCGGCAGCCAACCCATTTGGACATAGGCCATGGAGGACTGCAGCCCGAAGAAAAAGAGCATGGCCACTGCCGTGGGTGAAGTGTACATGGGCTTTGGCGCGCCGGCACCGTCGATCGCCCCGTGGGCGACGTCCTTGCCAGCCTGCGGCAGAACCACTATCCACGCCACTAGCTGTGCGATGGCCGGCAGGCACCAAATCCACAGCGCGCCTTGCCACGTGCTTTGCGTCACCGCGGACAGCGGGCCAAGGGCGCTGGATACGCCCAGCATCGTGGTGTAGGTGGTCATCAACGCCACCAGCGTGCGGCCAGAACCATGCTGCTTGATCCACGCGGGCAGCAGGATGTTCGCCAGTGCGATGCCGCCGACAACGCACAGGGTCAGGACAATAAACAGCGGGAAGCTGCTCACCCACGGACGCAGCGCCAGGCCCACCACTAGGGCCAGCGTGCCGCCGGCCAAGGTGCGGCTGAGCCCGCCCCGCCGAGCAATGGGCACGGCGGCCAAACCCATGGCCGCGAAGCACAGCCCCGGAAGTGCGGTAAGCAAACCCGCCTGGCCGGAGCTGATTTCAAAGAAATCTTGGATTTGACCCAGCACCGGCGCCACCGACGCGATGCCCGTCCGTAGGTTCAACGCGGTCAGGCAGACAACAACAAAGAGTAGGACGGGCGCCAGGGAGCGCCGAAACGCCGAGCCCACGCCTTTACTTCTGAACCGGGGCCCATTCCGGGCCGGTCTCACCAAGCTCCGGGTCGAGCTTAGCCACCAACGGCTTCGGCTTCTGCAGCGTTGTACCCGGCGTAATGTCGACACGCTTCCACGCAGCCTGCTGCGCCGCGTAGTCACCGGTGATGATCGGGTACGGGTGATTCTCCGGCGGGAGGTCCACGCCAACGAGCTCGACCGGCATATCATCCACCGCGTCTTCAATGCGCGGCTGTGCAGCCCAGAGGCCCTCGCGGCCCAGGGTCTCGTGCACCTTCTGTGCGGTGAAGGGCAGGAACGGGGTCAGCATCACGTTGCAGTCGGAGACCACCTGCAGTGCGGTCCACAGCACGGTGGCTAGACGCTCGCGCTGGGTTTCATCCTTGGCCAGCTTCCACGGCTCCATCGCCGCGACATAGGCATTGGCCTCGCCGACGACGTGCATGATGGCGGTCATGGCCTGCTTGAACTTGGACTGCTCGAGGAAATTCGCGGCGGTGGTGAAGGTCTCCTCCGCCAGTGCCAGGATGTCCTTGTCTGCCTGTTCCAACGCGGCCGGGGCCGGGACCTCGCCGAAGTTCTTGTGGGCCATCGACACGGTGCGGTTGACCAGGTTGCCCCAGCCGTTGGCAAGCTCGTTGTTAATGCGGCGCACGAACTCATCCCAAGTGAAGTCGGTGTCGTTGTTCTCCGGACCGGCCACGGCGATGAAGTAACGCAGTGCGTCCGGGCCAAACTCCGCAAGGAAGTCCTTGACGTAGATAACGACGCCCTTGGAGGAGGAGAACTTGGAGCCGGACATGGTCAGGTATTCCGAAGATACAATCTCCGTGGGCAGGTTGAGCTCACCGTAGGTGTGCAGCTCACCGCCCTTGGAGCCCTTGCCCGCGTAGCCCAAGAGCTCTGCTGGCCAGATCTGGGAGTGGAAGGTGATGTTGTCCTTGCCTTGGAAGTAGTAGTGGCGTGCCTGCGGGTTCTGCCAGTAGTCCTTCCAAGCCTCCGGGTTGCCGGTGCGGTGGGCCCACTCGATGGAGGAAGACAGGTAACCAATCACCGCATCGAACCACACGTAGAGCTTCTTCGCGCCGTTATCCTCCCAGCCTTCGACCGGAATGGGAATGCCCCAGTCGATATCACGGGTCATGGTGCGCGGGCGCATATCCTCCAACAGGTTGAGGGAGAATTTGAGGACGTTCGGGCGCCAGTCCTCGCGCGTCTTCAGCCACTCTTCGAGGACGTCCTTGACCGCAGGCAGGTCCAGCAGGAAGTGCTCGGTATCGATGAACTCCGGGGTTTCACCGTTGATCTTGGACACCGGGTTGATGAGATCTACCGGATCGAGTTGGTTGCCGCAGTTATCGCACTGGTCACCGCGCGCGCCGTCGGCGCCACACAGCGGACAGGTTCCCTCGATATAGCGGTCGGGCAAAGTGCGCCCTGTGGACGGCGAGATCGCGCCCTGGGTGGTCTCCTTAATCATGTAGCCGTTCTCGTACAGGCCCTTGAACAGCTCCTGCACCACCGCGTAGTGGTTGCGTGTGGTGGTGCGGGTAAAGAGGTCATAAGACAGGCCGAGCCCAGCCAGGTCGGTGACAATCTGGCGGTTGTAGCGATCCGCCAATTCACGAACCGTCACGCCTTCCTTATCCGCCTGCACGAGCAACGGGGTGCCATGCTCGTCAGTACCGGAAACCATGAGGACGTCGTTGCCACGCATTCGCTGGAAACGGGCGAACACGTCGGAAGGAACACCGAAACCCGCCACGTGTCCGATGTGGCGGGGTCCGTTGGCATAGGGCCAAGCAACATTAACGACAACTGTCTCAGTCATGGCCCCTACTCTATCGAACACCCCCTCACCGGCAATGCAGTGAGGGGGTGTATGAGAGAAATGCTCGCGCCAGAACTAGTTCTTGTGGCTGTGCTGGCGGCGGCGGGCCTTGTAGGCCTGTTCGCGCTGGAACTCGCGGTGCAGGCGACGCTCACGCGCCAGCTTGCGCTGGAAGGCCTGGGACTCGCGGTACTCGCGGTAAATTACGTCGTTGCTCAAGTCCTTGTAAATAGCGAACATGAGGCCGACGAGGATGAAGAGGAATGGCAGCGCCGCCACGATGGTGACGTTCTGCAGGTTCGACAGGGCATTCTCGCTCGACAGCAGCAAGGTCAGGCCGACAGCCGCAGTGAGCACACCCCATGCCGCGGACAGCCACGGCTTGGCGGTGGTAGCGCCAGACTGGGACATCGAGCCCATGACTGTCGACGCCGAGTCGGCCGACGTAATGAAGAACGTGGCAAGGAGCAGGGCGGCGACGATGCCCGCGATGAAACCACCGGGGAGGTTCTGCAGCAGGTTGAACAGCTCCTGCTCGGCAGACTCACCGGAGATGGAGTTGCCGTTCTGCTCCATGTGGATGGCGGTACCGCCGAAGATGGCAAACCACACCGTGGAGACACCAGCCGGGACGAGAAGCACACCAACGCAGAACTCGCGGACGGAACGGCCGCGCGAAATGCGGGCGAGGAACATGCCCACGAACGGCGACCAGGAAACCCACCAAGCCCAGTAGAAAATGGTCCAGGTAGATAGCCACTCGCCAGCGTTTCCGTTATCGGACTCAGCGGTACGAGCGATCATCTCGGTGAAGTTCGCCAGGTAGTTACCAATGGAGCCTGGGATCTGGTTCAAAATCGACACGGTTGGGCCGAAGACGAACACGAAGATGGCCAGCAGAGCCGCCAAGACCATATTGGTGTTAGAGAGGTACTGAATACCTTTGCCTACACCCGACATGGCCGACAGAATAAAGGCCAAGGTCAGCACGAGAACGATGCCGATGACGACGTTCTGCGTGGGGTTCTCAATAATTCCGGAGGCCTGCAGGCCTGCCTGAATCTGCATCGCGCCGAGGCCCAGCGAACAAGCGGTGCCAAAGACGGTGGCGAAGATGGCCAAGATATCAATGATCTTGCCTGCGAATCCGTCGGCGGCGCGCTGGCCAATGAGCGGCACGAAGGCCTGGCTCAACAACTGCTTGCGGCCAATACGGAAGGTGGAATAAGCGATGGCAAGCCCCACGATGGCGTACACGGCCCATGGGTGCAGGGTCCAGTGGAACATGGCCGTGGCCATTGAGGTTCCTACCTCATTCTCACCATGGCCCGGAACGCCGTTCTTAAAGTAGTTGAGCGGCTCGGAAGCACCATAGAACATCAAGCCGATGCCCATGCCGGCAGCGAACATCATCGCAATCCAAGAGACCGTGGAGAATTCCGGTTCCTCGTTAATCTTGCCCAAACGAATGGTGCCGAACTTCGAGGCCGCAACGCAGATAACGAAAACCACAAAAATGGTCCCGAAGAGCACATAGGCCCAGCCAAAGTTATTCACCACGAAGCTCAGAGCATTGCTGGAGAAGGAGGCAAAGCTCTCTGGAGCGGCCAAGCCCCATGCCACAAAGGCGGCAACGAGCAGGCCGGCGATTCCCACAATGGTCCAGTCGATCGGTGAATCAATGCCGCCTGGGCCAAATTTCTCGTCCTCTTCCTCCTCCACTGGCGCGGGAGCCGCCTCAGGATTGAACGCCTTGTTGGTGAGCATATCCTGAAGCTGGCTCGTGGCCGAGGAAGCCTCGAGGCGCTCGTCGACGGTGCGGTATTCCTCTACCGCGGCCGGCGAGCTCTCGCCTTGGGGCACAGCCGAAGACACCCCCGTATCCTTTACATTGTCTGCATTCGTCGAGTCTGTCATACCTCCCGACCTTGGTGCTGTCTCATCAACTAGTCAAACTAAAACGGAAACAAAAAGACTATTCACCACATGCATTTCGGGCATATAGCGTTCCTAAAGCGTCTCTCACGAGCTTCTTTGAACGACCGCTATTCCACCGCAGCTGCCGAATCTGTACCGCAACTGTGCAGCTTGCCAGCTTGTTCGGAGGCATTTCCGAGGTATGGCATCCCTACCGCGCATGCCGCGGCCACGCCGGGTCACATAACGATGCCATAACGATTGGCCCAAAAGAGACGGGCATCACCAGAATTTATTGTTAAAGCTCAGCCGCGCGCGGCGAGGTATGCATCATAGAGTTCGCGGTTGGACCACTCGGTTCCCGCTGCTGCCTGCTTGCAGGCATCCTTGGCCCGCACGCCCCGCTCAACCTCCGCACGGACCTGCTCCACGAGGGTCTCCAACGACACGGGTGCGGCATCCCCGCCCTCGATGACGACGGTGATTTCACCCCGCGCATACTCCTGCGCCCACTCGGCAAGCTCGCCCAAGGTGCCACGCTTGATTTCCTCATAGGTCTTCGTTAGCTCGCGACAGACCGCAGCGCGGCGCTCCGCGCCGAGGATCGCTGAGGCGTCGCCAAGCGTCTGCGCTAGACGGTGCGGGGATTCAAAGAAAGCAATGGCACGACGCTCCCCCACGAGGGACTCCAGCCAGGCTTTACGCGGTCCGGGTTTGCGCGGCGGGAAGGCATCGAAGAGGAAATGCCCCACCCCCAGTCCGGAAAGTGCAAGCGCAGTCGGCACCGCCGAGGGCCCCGGAAAACAGGTCACAGGCACATCCGCTTCCACCGCAGCGGTGACGATGGAGTGCCCAGGATCGGAGACCAGCGGCATGCCAGCATCCGACACCACGAGAACCGTGCCCGTCCGGGCAGCGTTGACGAGCGCGCGCGAGCGCTCCTCTTCGTTGTGGTCGAAATTGGAAACCACTTTGCCGCGGATCTCTACCCCCAGCGCCTGGGCCAGGTTACGAACGCGGCGGGTGTCCTCCGCAGCGATCACATCCGCGTGGCCCAACGCCTGCATCAATCGGGCAGAAGCATCACCGGGATTTCCCAGCGGCGTGGCGGCCAGGATGACTCC
Organism: Corynebacterium sp. HMSC076G08; assembly: GCF_001811515.1. Classification (NCBI taxonomy): domain Bacteria; kingdom Bacillati; phylum Actinomycetota; class Actinomycetes; order Mycobacteriales; family Corynebacteriaceae; genus Corynebacterium; species Corynebacterium sp. HMSC076G08. Next base: position 49,076 of record NZ_KV805011.1, read on the forward strand.
ACGCGGCAGGGGTTCAAGCTGAAGACTCATACCCCCAGCATGGCACACGCACGCTAGACTCTTCCGCGTGAGTATCGCTATCCCTACTGATCGATCTGGCCACACCAGCCGCGCGCGCGTCCCCGCCGCCCGCGGCATCCATACCCGGCCAGCTCCCCCTGCTCCCCGGCACTACACCTGGACCAAGGCCGACACGATCAGCACCGCTATCATCGCTGTGCTGGCATTCATCACGCGGTTTGCAGGTCTCACCGCACCGGTCTCCGAGGGAACTCCCGTCTTCGACGAGAAGCATTACGTGCCGCAGGCATGGGATATGGTCACCAGCTGGCACAACCTCTTCCTCGGCGGCATCGAGTCCAACCCGGGCTACGGCCTGGTTGTGCACCCACCGCTGGCCAAGCAGATTGTCGCGATATCGGAGGCCATCTTCGGCTACACCCCACTGGGCTGGCGGGCCATGGCCGCGCTCTTTGGCGTGGGCACCGTGCTACTCACCATGGCGCTGGCACGCCGCTTGTCCGGTTCCTGGCAGGTGGGCTTCCTCGCCGGCCTGCTCGCCATGTGCGACGGCGTGCTGCTCGTGGCCTCCAAGTTCGGAATGCTTGATATCTTTCAGGTCTTCTTCATTGTCGCCGCCGCCTGGGCCTTGGCGCGGGATCACCAGCAGATGCGCGAGCGCCTGCACGCCGCCTTCCTGTCAGGCACGATGGGGGACTCGGACTTCGGCCCACGATTTGGCTTCCGGTGGTGGCGTTTTACTGCCGGCGTTTTCCTGGGTCTAACGCTGGCCGTGAAGTGGTCCGGCCTGTACTACATCATGTTCTTCGGTCTCATGAGCGTTTTCTCGGATCTCGCTCTGCGCCGCTTGTATGGTGTACGCCGCTACATCTTGGGCACGCTGGTACGCGATACCCCAGCAGCCCTGGCCTCACTCGTTGCGGTCCCCGTAGCCCTGTATGCGTGGTCTTGGCGCGCCTGGTTCGCCGATGAGACCGCCGTCTACCGCCACGCCAAGGTTGACGGCACGATCGAGGATGGCTCTTGGCTGCTCCACCTCCCCGAGCCTCTTGCCGGTTGGTTCTACTACCACTCCTCTGTGCTGGAGTTCCACGCCTCCTTGACCTCCTCAGGTGGCCACAGCCACCCCTGGGACTCCAAGCCATGGGCTTGGCTGGTGGCTGCACGCCCCATCCTCTACTACTCCTCCACGGACATCTCTTGCGGGGACGGCGGATCCTGCCGCAGGATGCTGTACCTCTTTGGTACCCCGGTCATTTGGTGGCTGGTCATCCCGGCGGTGCTGTGGGGACTGTGGTCCTTGCTCGTGCGACGCAACCGCGCCTTCCTCATCCCGCTCGTGGGTGCCGCGGCGGGTTTCCTGCCCTGGCTCATGGTCTTCGACCGACAGATGTACTTCTTCTACGCCACGGCGTTCATTCCGTTCGTCATCGTGCTGATCTCCCTGGCTTTGGGGCAAATGATTGGACGTGGACGGGTTCTGCAATGGCGCTGGCTCACGGAGCTTTTTGGGGCCGCGATGCCGCTGGGCACCTTCCTTACCGTATGCTACGCCGCGCTCGTCGTGGCAATGTTTGCCTACTTCTCCCCGATTCTCTACGGCTACCTCATCCCGGATTCTTGGTATCACTCCATGATGTGGCTACCGTCCTGGACCTAAGCCCCTGGCCCTACCCCCTCTGGCCCAAGCCACTTAGGCTTGGGCCCTTAGACTCGGCCTCGTAGACGTGGCCTTTAAGGCTTAGCGCGGGTTAGCGGACAACGTCCTATACACGTCCCGTAGCAAGAAGCCCCGGTCGGCCGCCCACGCCCACCCCAGGCTGGCCGTTGCGAGACCGGTGCCGATGAGGATATAAACCTGCTCCGCGACAACGCTGCCCAAGGCAAAGTCGCGCATGGTAAAGCCGCACAAGAACGCGAATATCGTGCAGACCACCGGCAGCAATCCAGGCGCTGAGGCTGGGCGCCAGGCAGCAAAAACTAAACCGCTCGCCAGGCCGAAGCGCAGCGCCGCAGCCTCCATCAGAAGGTGTGCGCGCTCCGGGTCGGCCCCTTCCGCGAGGGTTCCTTCACTGCCCAGGGTGGTCAAGCCGGAAGCACTGACGACGACCACGATCGCCCAGATCAGAAACGCCACGGCCAACACCCCGAGAGCTACCCGAGCCAGCGTGAGCGATGCCTGCCGCGCGCTGGAGGCCCGCTGCCACTCCGGCTCCACGCCAGCCAGGATGACTTCCGACAAGTCCTGCGGCGGCAGGCCCTCAGGTTCCACGAGGCTCAGTGAGCGAGACAAGGCCGCCGCCTTCTCCCGGAAGGCGGCACACTCCGGGCAGCCGGAGACATGCGCGTCAATGACATCGGGCGCCAGCTGCGGGGCTTCCCCATCGAGCTGCGCGGAGATCGCCGCTTGCACCTGCTCATGCGTCAGCACGGCTCAACACCCCATCCACACTCGCCCGGCCGGAGCCGAAGACAACGATCATGAGCAGCGACACGATGAGCACCAGCGGGTACTCGATGCCACCATCGGCGGCGAAGAGGCCATTGCCCATATGTACGAAGTACAACGCACAGGCCATAAGCAGCGCCAATGCCCCTGCCACAAAGGTGGTGAGCAGGCCGACCACGAGGGCCGCCCCGCCCAGCATTTCTGCGAAGGAAGCCAAGTACGCCGAGGTTTGCGGCTGCGGGACACCCCATGCGGAGAATTGACCGGTTACCTCGTCCATTCCGCTAAAGAACATCTTGTCCACACCGTGCGCGACGAAGATAACTCCCAGCACCGCGCGGAAGATGAGCAGCGCGGCATCGCGTACGGCGGGTCTATTCATGGTTCATAGACTACCCTGGATGGCCACCTCCCTCCGAAAGGACTCCCCTCCTACCATGCACACGTGGACCTCGCTGGACACTCTGCTCGGCCGTCTTCTCCTTGTCGCCTCTAAGCGGGGTTTGTCACGGGTGTATTTCCCCGGTGAGTCCCCGGATCTCAGCGGTCTTCAGCGCCTCCCCGATGGCCCTACCAGCCCCCGACATCACAGTGTTGCGGGCGCTGGTGTTGCGGGGGCCGACGTCCTCGTCGCCGCTGCCCAGCAGATCACCGAATATTTTGCGGGCACGCGCAAGGACTTTGAGCTGCTTCTCGACGTCCCCGCGTCCCCGCACACCTTCCGCGACCGCGCACAACGTGCGCTGCGTGATATCCCGTTCGGCGAGCGCTGGACCTATTCGCGCCTCGCTGCCGCCGCCGGTAGTGCGCAGGCCGCCCGCGCTGCTGGAAGCGCCTGTGCAACGAACCCGCTTCCCATCGTGGTGCCGTGCCACCGCGTCGTTCCGGCAAGCGGCGGCCTCGGCTCCTATCGTGGGGGCACGGCCGCGAAGCAGATGCTATTAGAGCACGAGGCCGCACTCTGCGGCACGAGGCCGTGAGAGCCGTGGGAACCGATGAGCGGATTCTGCAGTCTAAAAAGGCATGACTAGTACACAGATGGCAAACGATACGAGACTTGTTTATGACTCCGCGGGGCTTGGCCGCCCCGCCTGGGCAATGACCTCCCCGCTTCTCCAGGAGTATTACGACACCGAATGGGGTATGCCCGTCCATGAGGAATCCGCCCTACTGGAACGCCTCTGCCTGGAAGGTTTCCAGGCCGGGTTGAGCTGGGAACTAGTGCTGCGCAAGCGCGAAGCCTTCCGCGCTGCCTTTGTGGGCTTTGATGCAGACCTACTGGCCAGCTTCGGGGAGGAAGAAGTCGAGCGCCTCATGAACAATGCGGGGATCATCCGCAACCGCTTGAAAATCAACGCGGTGCTTAACAACGCGAAGGCCACGGTGGCCTTGCGGGAGACAGGCGGGCTCGATGAATTCATCTGGAGCTTCCTGCCCGCTGACACGATTGCGCCGGAAAGCGAAGAGGATATTCCAAAATACACGCAAGAAGCCTTGGACATGTCCAAGGCTTTGAAGAAGGCCGGCTTCAAATTCGTCGGCCCAGTGACGTGTTTCTCCCTGATGACGGCCATCGGGATGGTTGACGCCCACCTAGTAGGCTCCCATCGCCGCGGCACATCCGGCATCTGGCCGGCCTAGGGGCCGGGTGGATTAACCAACTCGGCGGGCTGCTAGGTCATCGCGGCGCTGGCGTGGAGAGGGATGGGGACCGTCGAAGCCATCGTCGCTATCGCCCTCCGAGTAGACGGGCAGGTAGTCAAAGTCCGGGCTTTCATCATCGATTTCCAGGATGAGTGCGCCCGGGCGGCGCAAGTTGGGTGGCAGCGACTCGGCAGGGTTCTCCGCATTACGCACACCCAAACGAGCGCGGCGCAGGTGGTAGACGCGTCGGCGCAGCAGCTCCCGCTCGCGGCGCACCTGGGCGCGCAGTGCCACCAGGTAGACCATGGTCATAACGCCGGCAATACCCGCCAGCCACCACGTCCAGCTCCCCACGACAATGCCCAGGCACACCGTAGCTACCACTGCTACCGCCAAGCCGATGAGCGTGCGCTGGCGGCGCTGATAACGCGTGGCGGAGGCTTCCTTTTCCTTCACCGGATCCCAACCGCCGCGGCCTAGGCGGCGCTGGGCGAAGGCCAGTTCCTCGGCGGACAACTCGGTATCGCTTCCGCCCATTTCCTCGTCCTCAGTCTCAGCAGCAACAAGGTCCCCGCCCTGCGGGACGGCGTCCGAACCTTCCTCTGCGCCTTCGACATCAGTGCTCTCCGCTTCAACCGCTGCTTCATCGGCGCTGTTCACATCCGCCGCTGCCGGTGCTTCCTTCACCGCGTCGATGGCACCCGGATACATCAGATCAACCGGCGAAGTATAGGTCTCGTCGAAGTCATAGGCATCCTCGGCCACGCCGGCGTTGGCAGGAGCCGTGAATACCTCCGCGGCATCCGCCTCAACGTTCTCAGCCTCCTGCTCCGACCCATGATCATCCTCGGCAGCGTCGTCGGAATCGTCCTCGAGCTCGAAGTCCGTCTCGGCGTCCTCAGCTTCTACGACTTCGCCATCAATCGTGTCCGCCACTACGGATTCGGCAGCGCTCTTTCCTTCGCCATCGCCCTGGAGCGACTCCGCGGTATCAGCAACCCCCTCGGCCTCAACCAGCTCATACTCGGCTTCCTCATCGCTGGCCTCCGCTGCTGCCGGGGCGTGCGGGCGGATGTCCTCCTTGCCCAGGCGCGGTTTACGGCGGCCCGGCACGGAGCCGGAATCTCCTTCGAAGAGCACGCGGGTCTCTTCAAAGGCCTCACCTGTGTGGCTCATCGGACGCTGCGAGCGCAAAAGCAACGGAGCGAGGATGAAGAGCCACAGCACGATTACGAGAATGATCGGCACGGCAGTCATCATGTGGCTGAGTCCCACTTTCAGGGGTCGACGAAAAAAGGGAATATAACTAGGCCCCTACTCTAGCTGCCCAACCCCGCCCCGTGGGCACCAACGAACCCCTAAATTACAAGGTTGTTACTCAAGTGAAAGCAGAGGTAGTTAACCTAAACAATCCCCCAACCCATCACCTGCTAAGCCTGCTAAGCCAACAGCTAAGCCAACAGCTAAGCCACCTGCTACGCCCCCGCGATTCGTCCCGCCGCACGGAGGCGCTCCACCGCCCCAGAGGCAAAATCCTCGCGATTAAGAGCCAAAAAGTGATGGTCCCGCCACGCGCCGTCGATATGCAGGTTGCGGCGCAGGAACCCTTCATCGCGGAACCCGTTGCTGTGCAGCACCTTGCCTGAAGCGGGGTTCTCCGGCAGATAGGTGGCCGTCACACGATGCAGCCCCACACGATAAAAGGCATGGTCCACGCCAAGAGCACAGGCAGCAGTAGCCACGCCCGCACCGTGCACCGCGGAATGCACCCAATAGCCAATCCAGCATTCGCTGACCCCTCCATGCTGGATATTGCCTAAGGTCAATTGTCCACGGAAGTGGCCATCAACCTCAATGACCAGCGGCACCACTGTCCCGGCCCGGGCCGAGTCACGCAGAAACATCAGGTGATTCCACCAAGCCGACTGGGAGTGCGCCGCATCCCACTCCGTCGGCAGCGTCGGCTCCACCGGTTTGAGGAAATCCCTATCCTCGATGCGCTGCCGTCGCCACGCCGCACCATCCCTCCGCAACAGGGGGCGTAAACGTAGCGTCGCCCCGCGCGGGAAGACACGAGACTCCCGCAGCCGTACCGCGGGTGTAGCTTCTGGCCAGCCCGGATGATCGGGGTTGACCCCACCGGTGGCGGGGGTGGAAAAGCGCCCCGCGGCGGTACCAAAAGGATCAAGCATGACGTGTGTGCCGGCGGCTAGCTGCGCTGGGTCAGGAACAGGACGTCCACCACGTCCCCGGGACGGATCTCTGTCACTTCCTCCGGAATGCGGATCATCGCGTTCGCTTCCGAGAGCCCTGCGAGCAGGTGCGCCGGCGCACCCGCCGCACCGCCCAGTCCTTCCACCAGATAGTCGGAGGTTTCGGCATCCCGCATGAGCCGGGCGCGGATGTAGCCGCGGCGCCCCGGGCGGGATTCCATGTGGTTGAGCACGCGTGCGCGCACCACGCGGCGTTGGCCGCTGCGCTTGCCCAGGGAGAGACGGATCAACGGGCGCACAAAGACCTCAAAGATAACCAGCGCGGACACCGGGTTCGAGGGCAACAGGAAGGTCGGGATGCGCTCCTCCCCCAACAGACCGAAGCCCTGGACCGATCCTGGGTGCATGGCTACGCGTGAGGTATCCACATCTCCCAACTCATCAAGGACCTCGCGGATTTCTTCCGACCCCGCGCCACCCACGGCACCGGAGATCACCAGCACCTCGCTGCGCGCCAGGTAGGTTTCCAAAGCCTCGCGCACGCGACGCGGCTCGCCGGCGGCGATGCCGACGCGGTGCACGTCCGCGCCCGCCTCCTTCGCGGCCGCTGCAAGCGAATAAGAGTTCACGTCGAAGACTTGACCTAGGCCGGGCTCGCGGTCGACGTCGACAAGCTCCTTGCCAAAGGACACGATGGTCACGCGCGGGCGGGGGTACGCCAGCACCTTCGAACGCCCCACTGCCGCGAGCAGGCCAATCTGCGCTGGGCCCAAGATGGTACCGGAGGATACGGCAACATCCCCGGGCTGAATATCATCACCCACGCGGCGCACGAAGTCCCCCGAGCGCACCGGGCGGTGCGAGGTCACGCGCTTGCGGCCGCGGTCGGTCCACTCGAGAGGAAGGACGGCGTCGGCAAGCGTCGGCAGAGGCGCGCCCGTGTACACGCGCACCGCTTGCTTGGGCTGCAAACGCAAAGGCTGGCGCGACCCTGCAGGAACCTCCCCCACTACAGGCAGGGAACGCTCAATCTCCGTCTCCGTGGCGGGTGCATCCGCATCCTCAACGTCGTGGCGGGAGCGTGCCTTGAGGGCCTTTTCTCCCCCAACGTCCACGGCGCGCACGGCATAGCCATCAATGGCTGCTTGCGGAAACCCCGGGAGCGGCTGGTTTGCCTGCACCTCCTCCGCGCACTTGAGACCTAGGGCATTCGCGATGGCGATGCGTACCGGCTCGGGAGTCATCGCTGCATCAAGAATGAACGCCATCTGGTCATCGACCGAACGCATGTACCGCCTGCCTTTACTCTGGGGTATGTGGGGCCTAAAGGGATGGAAGTTACTGGAGTAGAGCTTAGCGCGCTAGGCGTGCGAAGGCTTAGCCCTTCAGCCCCTTTTCTTCTTCGTAGTCCTCCACAATCTTCTTGATCGCCTTGTAGAGTGCAGGACCGTACTTCTCATCACGCAGACCAAAGTCAACGTTGGCCGGGATGTACCCACCCGGGTTGCCCAGGTCGTGGCGCTTGCCCTGGTGAACTACGACGTGAACGGGGTGGCCTTCCTTGATAAGGAGCTCGATGGCATCGGTCAGCTGCAGCTCCCCGCCCTTTCCTGGCTTGATGCGGCGAAGGGCATCAAAAATCTTCCTGTCGAGCAAGTAGCGCCCAGTGGCCACGAGGTTCGAAGGCGCATCTTCCGGATCCGGCTTCTCCACCATGCCCACGACCTTCTTCACGCCCGGCGCGTTGGTGTCCTCGACGTCGAAGACGCCGTAGTTATAGGTCTCCTCGCGCGATACCTCGAAGGCGCACAGCACGCTGCCGCCCAGGGCGGCGCGAACCCGGGCCATCTCGCCCATGACGGTGGCCGGCAGGACAATGTCATCCGGCAGCATGACGGCGAAGAATTCTTCGTCATCCTCCAACACGGATTCCGCCAAGCCCACCGCGTGGCCCAGGCCCAGCGGTTTTTCCTGCTCCACGGAAATCGGGTGGATCAACTGAGCAGCACGCTTGACCTTGGCCACTTGCTCGTCTTTGCCGCGGGCGTCGAGGGTCTCGACGAGATCGGGGAACTCATCAAAGTGCCGCATCACTTCCTGCTTGTTCGGCGCGGTAATCACCGCAAGGCGCTGGGCGCCCACGGACGCGGCCTCTTCCGCAATGAGTTCAATACCCGGCGTATCAACGACGGGGAGCAGCTCCTTCGGTACGGTCTTGGTGGCGGGCAAGAAGCGGGTGCCCATGCCAGCAGCGGGAACAACGACCGTAGCGATCCCGGTGTGGGAATCCTCGTGTGCAATAGCCATAAGTTCCACTTTACAATGCGCCCTTCCCGCTCCCGTGCTGCGCTACGCCGTCCCGCTATGATTGACAACCATGACGACCTCCCCCAAGGACGCCTTAAGATCCTCACTCCTGAACGCTCGGCGCGAGCGCAGCGCCGAGCAGCGCGCTGATGACAACGCCGCGTGGTGCGCCGGTGTGGGTGAATTACTCACTCCTGCGATGCGTGTTGCCGCCTACCATCCCCTGGGCACAGAGCCGGGTGGCCCCGACTTCGTGGAGACCGTGTCCGCACTCTGCAAGGAGGTCTACCTTCCCATTTCAGGCAAAAACGGTGAGCTCTTGTGGACGCTGTATGGCGGGCCGGAGGCCATGCGCCCAGGGGCATTAGGGATTGCAGAGCCCGTCGGGCAGCGCCATAGCAGCGAAATCCTGGCGCACCTCGACCTCATCTTGGCGCCCGCAATGGCGGTGAGCGAGTCAGGCATGCGCCTCGGAAAAGGCGCCGGCTACTACGACCGCGCACTCACCCCGCTTCCCACTGGGAACCCGCCTGTCGTGGCTCTCGTCCACTCCAGCGAGGTCCGGGACGTCCCCTTCGAGGAACACGACCGTCCCGTCGATGGCATCCTCACCGAGCGCGGGATGCGCTGGCTTTAATCGGCCCCTTCTCAGATTCCATGCCGCCGCCTGGGAACCGCGCGGGTCGGAGCGCAGTCTAAAAAGGTATGGACTTTCTTCACGTTCTGCGCACCCCCGGGCATCGCCGCAGCGTTCTTCTGCGCCGCGTAACGGCCGCAGTCTTGCTCGTGGCCGCGGCGGCCAGCGCGCTCGCTTCTACCCGTGAGCAGCCGCGCGTGGTGGTCATGGCCCGGGACGTCGCCGCCGGGGAGACGCTGGCACTTGGCGATGTCTCCGTGGCCCGCGTCCCCTCCTCCGCTCTCCCCGCCACGGCGTTGGGGAGCAACCCGGAAGATGCGGTGGGGCGAGTTCTGGTGGCGGCGGCCAGCGCCGGCGAAATACTTACCACCACCCGGCTGCTCAGTTCGGACCTCATCGCAGACTTCGGGATGGAAGACGGCCACCTTATCCCACTCACGCTCGCCGAGCCAGACGTTGCCCGCAACCTCCATCACGGCGATACGGTCAATATTGTCGGTGCCCTCGACGGTGGTGACGACGCTTCCCTCCCCGCCCGCGGTTCAACGATTGCCCGTGGCGCACGCGTCGTGTCGGTGGGTGCCGGCGGAGAGGATGCCCGCACGCACACACTCCTCGTTGCGCTACCAGCCGAAGCAGCCGAAGCTGTGGCAGCCGCGTCACTGGCACAACCGCTCACGGTTGTCATTGTGGGCGACCGCGCCCACAGTTAAGCTATGTTGTGAAGATCATCGCGTTTGCACTGGTAGGCCTCCATAAGATGTTGCCACGACACGCAAACTCTGCCTACTATAGGCACATCCACTCAGGCGCTTTTTGCTCTTGCAGTCTCGCGACTGCCGCGCGACCCCGCGGCACCACCTGCAGGATGGCGTACAGAAGTGGCTTTCGCTATTCCAGTATTTCCACATGCTTCGTCTTACGTTGGCGTCCCTGCGCATCTAGGGCCTCTCTTAGAGAGCATTATGGCTCTATGCCTGCTTTTCTCCGACTTTTCTGAACAGCGCGCCTGCGCAGAGTGCGGACTACGCAAAGCAGACGCTTAAGACACAGGAAGCACCTACCCCCGTAGATAGGACAACCACCACCATGCTCAAGGGCTTTAAAGATTTCATCCTGCGCGGCAACGTCATCGAGTTGGCCGTAGCGGTCATCATCGGTGCCGCCTTCACCGCGATCGTCACCTCCATCACCGATCACATCATCCAGCCGCTGATTAACTCCCTCGGCTCCCCAGACTTTGGTGGCCTGGGCTTCGCAATTACCGATAACCCGGAGACCTTCCTGGACTTCGGTGCAGTCATCACCGCCCTTATCAACTTCCTCATCGTTGCCGCTGTCATCTACTTCGTCATCGTTGCTCCGATCAACGCCGTCACCGAGCGCACTAAGCGCCGCCAGGGCGTTGACCCGGAGGAGCCGGCTCCGACCACCGAGCAGCTGCTCGGCGAGATCCGCGACCTGCTCGCTGCTGAAAACGGTGGCACCACCACCAACAAGCCTGGCTCCAGCATCTAAGCCAACAGCCCCACGCCTAAAAATCCCGCAGAACCGGCATTTCGCCGAAGCTCTGCGGGATTCTCTTATGCCTCCGCCCGCTGCTCACGCACTACTGCGTGGTGCCAAAATGCGGCGGCATGTTCTCGCGGTAGAAGGCCTCTCCCGTGGCCTCGTCCTCGCTGTCACCACCGGGGCCGCCTGCGTCCGCATCTAAGCTCACGGTGCGCAGCTCATCGGCCCCTGCGGCGGAAGAAGAGCCAGCGGACCCTGACATTGGCCCGTGAGGAACATCGAAGCTGCGATCGTAATTCTCGGCCGTCGACGGACGCTTCACGCGACGGCGCGCCCGCGGGGTACGCGGTGTGGAATCAGCCATTAGACGCTGGACTTCTGCAGCTGATCGACGAGGTGGTGCACCAAGGGGGTCAGCGTAGCCATTCCATCACGTACCGCCGCGCGGGAAGATGCGACGTTGACGATCACCGTTGAACCAGACACTCCCGAAATGCCGCGGGATGTGCACGCATCCACCGCACCGCATGCTTGGCCGGAGGAGCGCAGGGCCTGGGCCACGCCAGGGACCATTTGGTCCAGCACCGCGCGAGTCGCCTCTGGGGTCTTATCGCGCGGGCCAACGCCCGTGCCGCCAATCGTGAGGACCAAGTCAACGCCCCCGACCACGCCGGTTTCAATCGCCTGCCGGATCTTGGACTTCTTGGAACGAACGATTACTGCGCCGTCGACGGTGAAATCAGCTTCAGCCAACAGTTCGCCCGCCAAGCGCGACGTGTCCTGCGCTGCATCATCTGGGTGGTCGGTGACGATCACGACGAGCGCGCGGCGCGGTGCTTGCACACTTTGTTCTTGTTCGCTCGCGATGAGGAAGGCGTCATCTGGTTCGGTGACATCATCGAGTTCGCGTGAGGCATCGCGCCCCAGCAACTCAGTTGCGTCGGTGTTTTCTGCCACGGAGGTTCTCCTTAAAGGTAGGGGCGGAATCTTCCGGTAGTGGTTTCTTCACAAGGTCTCAGGGTGCGGTGTTCGTGCGGCGCTTACGCACCGCCCAAGTATTTGTTAACTTACTCGCTCGCCAGAGTTACCTCTACCTTTCTCACATCTTCGCTGTCTCGGCTCCGTACCTCCAGGGTCACGGTCGCGCCGAACTCCTGGGAACGGGTTGCCGCGATGAGGGCATCAGAGCTTTCAATAAGCCGATCGTTGACGCGGGTGACCACGTCACCAGACTTGAGCCCTGCCTTATCGGCTGGGCTATCGCGTTCTACATCGACGATCTCCGCACCAAGGGTGTCGCTTTGCGCGCGGACCTTAACGCCCAAGGTTGGGTGCTTGACCTTGCCATTGTTGATGAGCTCATCGGCCATCCGCTTGGCAAAGTTGGAGGGAATAGCGAATCCCAGGCCGATGGAACCGCCCTCGGAATTCGAGCCACCCGATAGCGAGGCAATCATCGAGTTCATTCCAATGATGTTGCCTTCCATGTCCACCAAGGGGCCACCGGAGTTGCCTGGGTTGACGGCGGCGTCGGTCTGGATGGCGTCGATCAGCGAGGACTCCCCGCCCTCCTGCGAAGCACGGACGGGACGGTTCTTCGCCGAGACAATTCCGGAAGTCACCGTAGCGTTGAGCCCCAACGGGGAACCTACGGCAACGACCTCTTGCCCCACCGCGGCTGCGTCCGAATCACCGAACTGTAGGAAGGGAAGATCGTTAACGTCATCGATCTTGATGACAGCAACGTCCGTGGTCGCATCCGAGGCCACAAACGTGGCGCTGTGGCGCGAACCATCATTCATGGTCACTTCCAAGCGCCCACCTTGATCCGCGCCGGCGACGACGTGGTGATTGGTCAGCACGTAGCCGTCCGGGGAAATAATCGAGCCCGAGCCTTCGGCACCGCCGGAGCGAGTAATGGAGTAAATGGATACCACTGCTGGAAGTACCTTCGATGCCACGTCCTCGACGGAGCCGTCGGCAGGCTCTTTACCGGTGCTGTTGGCCACGGGCTGGCGCTCCAAGACCTCATTGACCGTCGAGGTGGAGGATTTGTCTTTGCCCACCGTTCCGACCACCGCGCCGGTAACACCGCCGGCAGCGATGAAGGCTACGAGCATCATGGACAGCGCAGTGCCCAGGCCGACCTTGCGCTTGGCCTTAGGCTCATCGCTCGGTTCCACGACCCGTACGCCTGCCCCCTCTTGGCCCCCGAAGAACTGGTTCTGATTACCAGCATGCGCCGCAGTGTAGCGCTGACCGGCATAAGGCTGTGTTCCCTCCTGCGAGTGCTGCCCTGTCGAAGGCTGCTGTGCTGCCGAACGCTGCTGGCCTTGTTGACCGAATCCATAATTCGAACCGCCATACGGCGCCTGCGCCCCGTAAGGTGCCTGGGAAGGCTGGTTACCAAAAGAAGTAGGCCGGGCTCCCTGCCCCGCCTGGCTTCCGTAGGGCGACTGTCCGCCTTGCCTCGATGTATCCGACCGCGGCTGATTCCAGCCATTCGATTCACTTCCCGCAGAAGGTACCTCGCCTCGCTGCTGTGACTGTCCCCGTCCGTCAGAGTTCTGCGGGCTATCCATGGGGTTATCCATGTTCGACTTCCTCATATTCATGTCAGGTAGTGTGCACCATCGCGCTGGCGCATATCTGATACTAATCTGCCAGTGTGCTACGAGAAGCTGGACGTTTCCTGTGCGCCTTGAGCTGGGGTGATCCCTGACACACTAGCCCTGATTGAACCACCGCTCCGCAAAGATATGGCCGCGGTCGTTGCGCTCCTTCGGTTGGTCCGCCGCGGGGTCGTGTAGCTGCCCCGCTGACTGCTGCTCAGTGGAGAGCTCGGAATGGTAATCGTAGGGCACGTCTTCCAGCCCGTCCACCAAAGCATCGCCTTCGGTGGGGTGCCCTGGCAGGATAACCTCCATGCGCGTTCCGCCGTCCGCGGAATCCTTGATGGTGATCTCTCCGTTGTGCCTCTCCACCACGGATTTCACGATTGCTAGGCCCAATCCGGATCCCGGCATGGCACGGGCTTCAGCAGAACGGTAGAAGCGCTCAAATACCTTGTCCCGTTCCTCCGGAGCGATGCCGGGGCCAGAATCGTCAACGCGCAGGCGCACCTTGTCAGGGGCGATTTGCCGCATGGACACGCGCACGGTCCCCGTCGGCGGGGACCACTTCGCAGCATTGTCCATAAGGTTGAGGGTGGCACGGCCCAGCGCAAAAGGATCGCCGTCGATCATCCACGGGATAAACCGCACGCGGAAGTCCACGTCAGGACGGCGGCGCTTGGCGCGGTTGAGCGAATTCTCCAACACTTCGTGCAGCTCAACGGGCTCCGGCTCCTTCTCAGTGGCGTCCTCGCGCGCTAGGTCAACCAAGTCACCGATCAGGGTGGCCAATTCCGACATCTGCGCCATTACGTCATCTTCGAGGTCGCGCCGGTCTTCCTCACTGATGCCAAACCCGCCACCGGACTTATTGAGCATCATGAGAAGCTCAATGTTCGTCCGCATGGACGTCAGCGGGGTCTTAAGCTCGTGGCCGGCATCAGCCACAAACTGTGATTGCTGCACGCGCGCGTGCTGCAGGGCGGAAAGCATTCGGTTAAAGGACACAGTAAGTTGTGCCATTTCATCGTTGCTCTCCACGGCAATCGGCCGCAGGTCATTGGTCTGCGTCACGTAATCAGCAGCCCGCTTGAGGCGAGCGATCGGCTCCATGCCGGTCTTGGACACCACCATTCCCGCGAAGACGGAAAGCAGCACGCCAAAGGCCACGATAATCAGCAGCGCGGAGCCCACCGCGGACACAATCTCCTCCGTGGGACCAAGGTCCTTGGCCAGGACTACCGTGGCGCCACCTTCCTGGGACTTGGCCAGCACGCGCTCACCACCCAGGGTACGGATGGAGCTTTCCATGGTGTCCCCGTCCGGTTTAAAGTCCCCACCCACCGGCAAGGCGTCACCATAGGAAAAGGTAGCTGCTGGCGGAGAGATAGAGACCCGAGTCGAAGGATTGTAGAGCTTAAAAGAAGCGATCTCCTGATCGATATTCTCCACGAAGCGCGGATCCTGTGCCTGCTCCATCAGCACGTCCGCTTGCTGCATGATTTGCTTGTCGACGCTCGCCGTCATCGACGCCGCAACCAACCAGTAGGTCACCAACGTCATCACTGCCACCGAGACAGCGACAACGACACCAGTAACCAAAGAAAGGCGCCACCGAAGCGGCGCCCGCGAAGCCCAGCCGCGACGACCTGACAGGCCCAACCACGCCGTGGAATCTAGGTCTTCAGAAGGCACCGCGTCGGGCGCGGGCCTCCGCAAAATCACGCGATAGCCTCCCTCATGACATAGCCGACGCCACGCACGGTGTGGATAAGTCGCGGCTCGCCATCTTCTTCGGTCTTCTTACGCAGGTAGCCGATGTACACCTCGAGAGCGTTGCCTGAGGTAGGGAAATCATAGCCCCATACTTCTTCCAGGATGGTGTTGCGGGAGAGCACCTTGCGCGGGTTCTCCATGAGCAAGCGCAACAAGGCGAATTCGGTGCGCGTCAGGGAAATCTGACGGTCGCCACGAGTGACTTCACGCGTATCGGCATCGAGCTTGAGGTCCTCAAAACTCAGCTGGGTTTCAACGGGCTGCTGCTTGCTGATCGACTCCGCAGCAGCACGACGGACCAGGGAACGAACACGAGCCAAAAGCTCTTCAAGAGCGAAAGGCTTGGGCAGGTAATCGTCGGCACCCGCATCGAGCCCTGCAACGCGGTCAGACACGCCATCACGAGCCGTGAGCACGAGGATTGGACGGTCCCAACCCTCACTGCGCAAGGTTCGGCAGACTTCCAAGCCGTCCATGTTCGGCATCATCACATCGAGGATGAGCAGTCCTGGGTTCTCCCTGTGGACCATCTCGACAGCCTCTACGCCATCGGCGGCCAACATTACGTCGTAGCCATTAAACTTCAAGGAGCGGCGAAGCGATTCGCGTACGGCCTGCTCGTCATCCACGACAAGAATCTTCATGTTTCCAATTATGTCCTATCTAAGGCGCATTCACGAAGTGGGCCTAGTTCTTTCGCCCCCTTAAATCACCCCTTAAGATTTTATTCACCCCACTACCCGTGGCATCAGCGAACGCCCAGACAAGAAAGGCACCGCAGCCGAGCACTGCAGCCTCGAGAATGAGTCACTGCAGCGGGCAACTAGGCCAACACAAATGCCCCGAGGGATTCACTCAGAAAGGGTGAATCCCTCGGGGCAGAATTCGCAGCCTTGAGGCTTAGAAAGCCTTAGAACTGCTCCACGTCGACCAGGCCGAGCTTGGCGGCCTTCACCAGACGGCGCGGGATGCGCACGGTCTGGCCGTCGATGGTGACTTCCTGGAGGGCGACGTTGTCAGCCTTCCACTGGGAACGGCGAGAGTGGGTGTTCGCGCGGGACTTCTTAAACTTAGGAGTTGCCATCTTTTCCTATCCTCCTTACGCGTTCTTCTTCTTGCGGCGAGCCATTGCACCGAAGCGCTGGTTGAACTTCTCAACGCGGCCAGCGGTATCCATAACGCGCTGGGCACCGGTCCAGAACGGGTGGGACTCAGCGGTGACGTCAACGACGATGAGCGGGTACTCGTTGCCGTCTTCCCACTCAACGGTGCGATCGGAGGTAGCGGTGGACTTGGTCAGGAAGGAGTGGCCGGTACCGGCATCCTTGAAGACCACCGGGTGGTAATCCGGGTGGATATCTTTCTTCATATGTCGATTCCCTCAGGGTTGAACTACGGGTCGGTTCCTTCCGCAACACATCTCCGGCGTGGAAGGAAGTGTGAAAGGATCGTGCCCGAGTTGGGTCTCTATACTTACAAACTGTGCGGCTCGTGCCGACAACTTGACATATCCTACAGGCCACCAGCATTAAAACCGAAATCGCTCTGGCCGCCACCGCCGCGCTCCGACGGACAGAATCCACAACCACACCCCTCACCTGCCCCTTCGGCAGGAACGCGCCGTAGATCAGGTATAGATCAGAGGTATCCACACCGGCCCGCACGCCGGCGGTGATTAGGTTCTGCAGGCTGTGGCATGTAAGATTTCCCCTTGCTGTTGTCAAAGTAATCGTTTTACGCCCCCATCAACTGGTGTTCAACGGATTAAGCCTCCTGCTCAACCTCACTTTTTCGAGCGCCGCGCCTCACCGCGGAAATAGGCCTCCGTTAGTCGCTTTCGATGTGGGCGGCTAGGAGAAAGAAGACCCATGTCGGCTATTTGCCAGGTAACGGGCCGCAAGCCGGAATTCGGCAAGCAGGTCTCGCACTCGCACCGCCGCACCTCGCGCCGTTGGAACCCCAACGTGCAGCGTCGTCGGTACTACCTGCCCTCTGAGGGCCGTACCATCACCCTGACCGTTTCCACCAAGGGCATGAAGATCATCGACCGCGATGGCATCGAGTCCGTCGTGGCTAAGATTCGCGCACGTGGGGAGAAGATCTAAAGATGGCACGTAATGACATCCGTCCAATCATCAAACTGAAGTCCACTGCGGGCACCGGTTACACCTACGTGACCCGTAAGAACAAGCGCAACAACCCGGATCGCATCACCTTGAAGAAGTTCGATCCGATCGTCCGCAAGCACGTCGAATTCCGCGAGGAGCGATAATTTATGGCTAAGAAGTCAAAAATCGCCAAGAACGAGCAGCGCAAGGAAATCGTCGCCCGCTACGCGGAGCGTCGCGCTGAGCTCAAGGCAATCATCAAGAACCCGAACACCCCGGACGAAGAGCGCCTCGAGGCGCAGTTCGAGCTGAACCGTCAGCCGCGTGACGCCGCCCGCGTTCGCGTCCGTAACCGCGACTCCGCTGATGGACGTCCGCGCGGTTACCTCCGCAAGTTCGGTCTGTCCCGTGTCCGTATGCGCGGCATGGCTCACCGTGGTGAGCTGCCGGGCGTTCGCAAGTCCAGCTGGTAAAGGGGTACCCATACAATGGCTGTCAAGCGTAATAACCACAAGAAGTTCCGTATGGAGCAGACCCGCCGCCCGAAGAAGAACCCGCTCAAGGCCGAGGGCATTGAGAAGGTTGACTACAAGGAGATCAAGACCCTGCGTCTGTTCATCTCCGACCGCGGCAAGATCCGCTCCCGTCGCGTCACCGGTCTGACCCCGCAGCAGCAGCGTCAGGTTGCTACTGCCGTCAAGAACGCACGCGAAATGGCTCTCCTGCCGTTCACGTCCCGCTAAACACTAGCTGGTTTCAACAGCGCACTTTTGCCGCTGTACTCGTGACTCACTAGGACAGGACAAAAGAGCTTTCAGGCCGCCGCCTCCTTCCCCCTCTCGGGGCAGGCAGGCGGCGGTCGTCGTTTTCGCGGTTAGGGCGGTTGCTCTGCCGGCCCACAAATTCCCAGTGCTACATTGAAGAGCTAGAAAGCCCCTGACGGAAAGGCAATTAACACCTGATGCCGCTGCACGAATCCCTCACCGATCTCAGCGAACTGGCCGCCCACTGCCACTCCCCCGCCCACGCGCGTGGGCTATTGGAAGAAGCCCAGGACCTTCTGCGCAATGCCACCGCCCACCGGACCGACGGGGTCGAGCTTGCGGCGTGGTTTTCCCGCGTGGTCACCGATATTGTTCGCTCCCCAGGCCTCGCTAGCCCTGTGCGGCTGACAGGCGCTGCCGCCCGCGGGGATCTTCTCCCCTCACTTCCCATCACCTGGCTGGGCGCCGACGAGCAGCTGGAGCAAGTCATCATCGAGGCCGGATTGCCCTGCGGCGCGGTGGAGGAATGCGCCTCAACCCGCGCTGATGCCGGCCTGCCGCTGGGCACCGGCGGCGAGGAGGAACTCTATGCCGAGGCTGTTTCGCAGCGCCCAGCGCCCCTCAAACTCGTGGATGGGCTGCCGGACCGCTCCGCCGAGGTGTCCATTCGCCGTTCCCTACTCGCCCCCGTTTCTGCCATCGCCCGCTGGGCAGCGCCGGCACCTCGGCCCACCCCTGACCGCCTTGCTATTGGCGTGGAGCGCGAATTGCTCACCTCGGCCGAGGCAGAAGGCCTGAGCCTGGCGTGGGGCACGGGCATCGCGCTGGAATTGGGGCGGTGGTACGACGGCGTCGACAAGCACAGCGTTATTCTCGAAGACCTTCCGCCATTGGACCGCACCGCCTACGGCTCGGCGTGCCGCACAGTCTCCGCTGCCGTCGAATCCATAATGATCCGGCACGGTAATGTGGTTAGCTGAAGTCAAAGCTACGCTTTGACGAACGCCGTTCGCGGCGGGGTGTACGATTACTGACTTGCTGTCAGTTATTACATGAGTTTTATCGAAGGGAGTCCGCCTCATGGCAGGTAGCGTTGGCAGGCCAAGGAAGAATAGCCCACGCCGCCGGGGAAACACCGCGCGCGAGGAAATTCTGGATGCCTCATCCGAGCTCTTCACCACCCAGGGCTTTGCGACAACCTCGACGCACCAAATCGCCGATGCCGTCGGCATCCGGCAGGCATCGCTGTACTATCACTTCCCTTCCAAGACGGATATCTTCCTCACGCTGCTGAATTCCACCATCGAGCCCTCACTCGAGCTGGCGGAGGAGCTCGCGGCCTCGGATGCAGCGCCGGCGCAGCGCCTGTGGTCCCTGGTCGCCGCGGAGTCCCGCCTGCTCTTGACGTCGGCGTGGAACGTCGGCCGCCTGTACCAGCTTCCGGTGGCTAACTCCCCGGAGTTCGGCGAGTACCACGAGCAGCGTGATCGCCTCAAGGAGCACTTCCGCACTGCCGCCGCTGGCATTGTTGGTGATGATGACCCGCGCGTGGAACTGCCCTTCCACATCGCGCTTTCCGTCATTGAGATGCGCCCCAACGATGGCGCCGCGCCTTTCGACGCCTCGCAGCGCGTGCCGGAGCAATCCGCCATGCTTGCCGACGCCGCCCTAGCCGTCCTCGGCACCACCCCTCCCGACAACGCCGAAGCCACTACCTTGGAGCTGCTGAAGAACCGCAACGACTCCATCTCGGCAGCCGCCGCTGCCGCGGCCGACCGCAAGAAGACGACGCGCTAACGACCGTGCCGGATGGCGTAATGCGCCAAGAAGGTCTTATACGGTTTATAGGCCTTTTCGCCGTCCGCCCGAAGACTGTCCACGAGGCGATCCATCTTGTGGTTGGTTTTCTTTTCGGTCCAGTCCAGCGCCTCGGCAATCTCGCGCACCGAGGGGATATCGGCATCAGTTGAGCCCGGCTTCTTGAGGTAGCTGGCTAGCTGGCGCAGTAGCTCCTCCTGCTCATCGTTGGGCACATGGCGGGTGCGGGTGCGCTCTTCATCGAGGTCCTGCTCGCGCTTAGTCCGGCGCGAGTAGTTGCTGTTTTCGACATCGATATAGAGCTCGTAGGGGCATTCCGGGGTTTCAAACGTAATTCGTGACGGGCCCGGCGGCACGGCCGCCACCGAGCGCGGGCCGAGATCGATGCGGGAGAATCCCTTAACCCCGCGCAGCTCGATGCGCAGCGGAATGTGGCTGCCTACGTTGCAGATCATCCAGCCTTGACCGCCGTACCACAGTTGGAAAAGCTGACGGTGCAGGGTGAGATCCCCCTCGCCAATCCGGAAGTCACCAGCGCGGCCGACGACTACTTCCTCGCCTGGTGCCATGACCAGTACGCCGCCGATCAGGTCATCGATGCGCAACCTGGGCCCCCGGGGAGCGTCGTGCGATGGGAGTGGCTGTTGCTGGCTCATGGACACCTCCGTAGGCGGCTGGACAATTCGCGCACATCGCCTTTCGGCTCGGCGATATGCCTCAACAATGCCCTACAGTGTAGCGACTCTCACCACAGTACTGCGGGGACAAGCCGCTTGCCCCAGCTTGTTGGGGACTAGGACACGATGGCCCATGTCACCACGAAAATGAGGATGATGACAACAACGGTGACTGTGATGATCAGAGCGTTCTGATTATCCTTTGTGGCTGGTTTGGCAGCTCTAGGCTCTGCCGCGGCACGCTTGTGAACGGTAGCCCCCGGTACCGCAGGAGTCACCGGCGTGGAGGGAGATACCGTCCCGGGTGAGGCGACAGGGTTAGCGGGAGCTACAAAACCGGTCGGCATAGCCTGCTCGACAGACCCAAAGGAACCGGCAGGTCGCGGCCAGTATTGCGTCGGCTGCCCAGGGGTTTTTGCCTGCCGTGGCTGCGCGGGTTCCGTCGCCTGGTTGGTGGTGGGCTGGGAACGGGAGACGTCGTCAAGCGCGGCAATGAAATCCCGGGCGCGCGCATAGCGTTGCATGGGCACGCTATCCAGCGCCTTGTTCAGGACAGTCTGCACCTGAGTCACCACCCGTGCGGTGTCCTTCGCCAGGAACGTCGTGAAAGCATCACTAGACAAGTCCGGGATGCGCCGCTGCCCTTCCCACTCACTGCGCGGCATCGTGTCCTTAAGGTGATGCAGCGTGAGCATCTCGAATGCAATAAGCGCTAGCGAGTAGTCATCCGCGCGCGCCGACATATCGTCATCGCCATAGGCATGACCATTATTTTCCGGGGCCAGGTACTTTTCAGTGCCCACGATGTGGCCAACCTTCGTCAGACGGGATTGCCCCTCTTCGATGCTGATCCCGAAATCGCTGAGCACGGCAGGCGGCAGGCTGCCCGGGGTCTTGCGCAACAGGATATTTGCGGGCTTGATATCGCGGTGTACCCACCCGGGATGTAGCTCGTGGTGCATGTAGTCCAGCGCCGAAGCAATCGGCGTGAGGTAGTAGACCACCTCAGCCACGCTAAACCCCCGGCCTTCCTGCGCGCGTTCCCGGATGGCGTGCGCCAGGGTTCCGCCGTCGATGAACGCCATCATCATGACGTCGTCACCGCGCGGCGTGGACTCCTTGGAATAGAACTGGACCACTCCCGGGTGACTGCCAATCTTGGTCAGCGCCTTCATTTCGTTGTTGAAGCGGGCGCGGGAGGCTTCATCGCGGACATCATCCAGCAGCACCTTGACGGCAAGCTCACGAGAAAGATCCGGATCGGTGGCATGGAAGACCTGCCCCATGCCGCCTTCACCCAGCAGGTACACGTTGGTGTACCGCTTCTGCTGGGTCAGCCATTGCACGAAGTAGGAATTAGTCACCGCCCCATTGCACCATATGCACAACCAAGCATGAGGGTGCCATGTCCCATCGCCCCCAAATGGAGGGGACTTCACCGTGGTTCAGTCAGGCATGCGGGAGCCAGTTATGCTACCTGTTGTTCTCTATAGTTTTCCAAGGACCCTATGACCACCCCAGGATTTGGCACTAACCCCTACGAGCACACGAGCCCTGTGCACGGCGGGCCTCAGCAGACCCAGCCCGACCAGCGCAACCTCGTTCCGATCATCTGCGCGATCGCCATCCTTATCGCACTCCTGATTTCCGGTGCCGTGATCTGGAATCACGTCCGCTCCACCGGCCAGGAAACCCCCAGTACCGCCGAATCCTCGGAGCAAGCGCAATCCTCCGCGGAAGAAACCGCACCAGAAGACGACGAAGAAGAGGACACGGAAGGCGCGCCGAGCGAGGAAGCACCAGAGACCTCAGCCAGCCCTGGAGCTGCTGACGTCCCAGAGGGCCTAACCGCGGCCGGCTGGTCCGACTACCCGGAGGCGCGTTGCCAGCAGGGCGAGGACATGGTCTTCGCCGCCGCAGGTTCCGATCCGGTTTCGCACATCGTTATCTGCGAAAAGCAGGACTCGCTCTTCTACCGCGGCGTGTGGTCTAACGGTGCCGCTTTCGGACCGGCCCGGGGTGAGGGCAGCTCCTATACCGCCTCCATCCTCGACCCCACCAGCGGCGAGGACACCGGTTCCGTACTCACCATCCGCGGCACGGACTATGACATCGATGGCGAGGCCGGGACCTTCGAGGATTACTGGCCGCGCTAGGGGTCCTTAGACCGCGCCTTGCTGACAGCCTGCATCGGGCCATTCCACCTCGGCGGCGGCGAGCTGCTTGACTAGGCGCGTGAGCATCTGCTGGGCTTCTCCGTAGTCCCCGGATTCGGCCTTGGCATAGATGGCCACCGCCACCGTGTGCCCGCCCAGTGAGACAAGCCCCATCTGGCGGGCTTCATAGGCCCCGTCCTCGGCTGGGCCCCAGCCGCCCTTCATGACTGATCCTTCGAGGGTGCCCAGCCCATACTGCTGTGCGGGATCGGGCTGTCCCATGGCTGCCAGAACGGGATCAGTGCCCTGCTGGCATCCCAGGGCGGCGACAAACTCTGCTTGCTCGGCTACCGGCCACTGCGTTTGGCCAAATGCACTAAAGCCGGGGCGCGGTGGCGTGGCGGGGACAGTAGCCGTGCCAATGATCTCCTGGGTTGCCTGCGCGGCGTGCTCTCCCCCACCCAGTGCTTCCCAGAGGGAATCGGCCGCGGCATTATCGGAAAAGGTAATCGCCCGCGACACGGTCTCCGGATCGGCCACGCCGGCGCGCTCGGCGGCAATGGCAAGCGGCACCTTCGCCGTGGACCAAGCGGACTGCGGGTCTGTGATGCCTGCTGCGGCGACGGTATCTGCGCCGGCCACCGCGATTCCGGTCCCCGGGTTGTCGGCCGCGATGGCTTCGAGGGCTTCGTGGATGTCGGAGGCCTCAATCACGGGTGGCTCCTTTTCGGGGGTGGACTCAGGCAGGGTGGGCTGGGGGCTGCTCGCTGCCGTGGGTTGCTCCGGCGCGGAGACATCGCCGATGGTGCAGGCGCTTAGCGACGCCACCGCAATCCCCGCGATCACCACTCGTGCTGCTGCTTGTTTCATCGTTGACCGCCTGCGCATTAGAGGATGTACACAACCGCATTGTTGCCACCTTTGCAGGTGACAAATTCACCGTTATCGGAGCAATCCATTGTGTAGTTCTGCTTGGTGGTTGGGCTGAAGGCCTCAATCGTGGCGTCGTACTCATGGGTATCCACCCAGTGCTTGACGTACTCGTCGCGCACAGCGTTGGCGAATGGCTCCGACGTCACCTCAGTACCGCGGTAGACGCTGTTGAAATTGCCGCCGGGCTCATTATTCCGCGCGGCGTCGTTCGCCGGAATCGCCCCCGCAGGCAAGTCGGGGTGCTCCGGGCGTTTCTGCGAGGCGGAGCTCGTCGTAGTTTCCTCCGTGGTCTTTTCCGCCTCATCCGCCGCAGAAACCGTCTCTTGGGTGTCGTCGTTGTCCTCGGTGAGCTGCGCCGCGGTGGTCAGGGGCGCATCAGCCTGAGTTCCCGTGCCGCTATTTTTGAAAAAGATAAGGTAGGCCAGCGCGGCGATGACGAGCAGCACCGCCAGGATCAGCACGGCGATGAGCACATACTTTCCGCCGTTGCCGGAACCACGGTGTGCCGGCGCGCTCTCCGAATAAGCAGTGGAATAAGCAAACGGCTGTTGTTCGTACTGGCCGCCGCCCTGCGCTGCTGACTGGGGCGGGAATTGCTGGGTGGGAAACTGCTGCTGGGCGTAGTTGCCTTGCGCTCCGGAGTGGGCGAAGGGGTTGGAGTAGTTGCGCTCACCTTCCTGCGGGAAGGCCCGAGGGTGCACGGGGCGTTCCTGGGTGGGCGGGGCCTCAAAATCCACAGTGTCCGGGTGAGTTTCCTTGCGGGAAGGCTGTGGCTGGCCACCATTTCCTTGCGGGTGCTGGGAGCCGAATCCATGGTTGCGATCTGAATCAGTCACCGAGGCCTCCGTAGATCTAGACATGTCAAGTGCGCCCTGTGGGCACGTTTCTATCTTTACTATCTTTACACAGCCGCACTGGTGACGGTGGCGTTCGTACGCGGTGGGGAGTACTCCCACGGGAGTGTCCCTCACACCACACAGACGGTGTCACAGAGTTTAAATTATTAGAGGTACCTCTTTGCTCCACCTTCCTGCGCACGGAAAGGCTGTTATTCTCCCGCCATGACTTTTCCTACCGGCCCTTCGGGCACGCCGCCGCATAACTCCGGCCCTTCCGGCTTCGGTTCCCCCGGGTTTGGCCGCCCCGGCGGTTCTCCCGTTCCACCCGGCCAGCCACAGGCTCGCCCGAGTGGCTTTGGCAACACACCGCCGTTTGGTGGGCAGCCCACTGGCACCCCGGCGCAGCCTTCCTTCGGTGGTGGCGCGCCCACGCCACCGCCCCAACCCCAGCCGTCCCAGTACTCCGCGCCTGCTCCTCCACAAGGCAAGGGACGATTCAGCGGCGCTATTGCGGCGCTGATCTCCCTATTCATCGTGCTGGCTGTGGTCCTCGGTGTGGGCGCGTGGTTTATCTGGGGCCGCGAATCCTCCGACGATTCGCAGACCGGTGCCTCCTCTGAGCCGACGACGACCGCCTCGCTCGCGGGAGCTCCAATCACCACGTCCGCGCGCATCGACACCGACTTGGAAGCAGGCGGCGTAGTCATTGCCCGCACGTTCTTCCCGGATTCCTATGTCTCGCAGTCCGGCAGCACCAACATCGCCGACGTGCAACTGAGCGAAGGACACAGCCAACTTATCGCTGTCTTTGGGTTCAGTGATGACCGCGAGAATACGAACGTTGCCAGCGCCACTGTTACCGTCAACGGCGCTGACGGTGCTGAACTGGCCTCCTTCGAGGTTCCGGCAGAGGAAGCCCTCGAGATGCCCATCAACATCGCAGATCACCAGGAACTGCGCTTTACTTTTACTTATAAGGACGCCAGCGGCAATCCCGCGGACAACTCTGGCTTCGCGGTGGCTTCCCTCCACGCGCAGTAGCGCGCACCGCCGGGCCATCACGCCGTGGCGCCGAAGCTGCCCTTGTTGCCAAAGTTATAGGCTCTGACCGCGGTGGCGGCGCATAACTTCGTCGTTTAGGGCAGTTATTGTCCTCGAGGGATAGCTCGCGTGCATGCGAAAGCCGCCTCCCCTTCCCACGCAGTGGTGCGCAGGAATGAAGGAGACGGCTGTGTGCTGCCCATGGCAGCGCCTTTGCCAGGCTTAGTGGAAGAAGTGACGGGTTCCGGTGAAGTACATGGTCACGCCAGCCTTCTTGGCGGCCTCAATGACCTCTTCATCGCGGATGGAACCACCCGGCTGCACGACGGCCTTCACGCCGGCTTCGAGGAGAACCTCGAGACCATCGGCAAATGGGAAGAAGGCATCGGAAGCAGCGAAGGAGCCCTCGGTGCGGTTGGCGCCGTCGGCCAGCGTGTTAGCGCGCTCGACTGCCAGCTTTGCAGAGTCCACGCGGTTGACCTGGCCCATGCCCACGCCCACGGTGGCGTTGTCCTTGGCCAGCAAGATGGCGTTGGACTTCACCGCACGAACGGAACGCCAGGCGAACTCCAGCTGCGCCAGGTCGGACTCATTCAGAGCCTCACCAGCAGCCAGGGTCCAGTTGGCCGGGTTATCGCCCTCTGCCTGGTAGGTATCCGGCTCCTGGGTGAGCACGCCGCCGGAGATGAACTTAACTTCGCTCTCCGGTGCTTCATGCTCGGCCTGCAGGATGCGCAGGTTCTTCTTAGCCTTGAGAACCTCGATGGCGCCTTCCTCGTAGGACGGAGCCACAATAACCTCGGTGAAAATCTCCTTGACCTGCTCGGCCATCTCCACGGTGACCTCACGGTTCACAGCGATGACTCCGCCAAAGGCAGACATCGGGTCGCAGGCGTGAGCCGCGCGGTGAGCAGCCGCGATGGACTCCTCAGACACCGCGATGCCGCACGGGTTGGCGTGCTTGATGATGGCCACGCACGGGCGCTCGTGATCCCAGGCGGCGCGCCAGGCGGCGTCGGCATCCTGGTAGTTGTTGTAGCTCATCTCCTTGCCGTTGAACTGCTTCGCGTTGGCCAAACCAGTGGTACCGATGCGGGTCACGGTTGCCTTCTGGTGAGAGTTCTCGCCGTAGCGCAGCGGGGTGGTCTCCTCGCCCTCGCTGAGCTGATCGACGAACCATGCGGACACCGCGGCGTCGTAATCAGCGGTGTGCAGGAAGGCATCGCGGGCCAGACCGCGGCGCTGCTCCAGGGTAAAGCCGCCGTTGGCCACAGCGTCAGCTACCTCGCCGTAGCGAGCCGGATCCACGACCACAGCAACAGACGGGTGGTTCTTGGCAGCCGCGCGCACCATGGACGGTCCACCGATATCGATCTGTTCCACGCAGCCATCAAAGTCAGCGCCGGAAGCCACGGTCTCACGGAAGGGGTACAGATTCACCACGACGAGCTGGAACGGATCCACCTCCAGCTCCTCCAGCTGCTTCAGGTGGTCCTCCTTGCGGGTATCCGCCAAGATCCCCGCGTGCACGCGCGGGTGCAAAGTCTTGACTCGACCCTCGAGGCATTCCGGGAAGCCGGTGAGCTTCTCGACGGGCGTGACCTCAATGCCCAAGTCCGCGATCTTCTTCGCGGTGGAACCGGTGGAAACGATCTCCACGCCGGCCTTATCCAGGGACCGGGCAAGGTCCTCCAAACCGGTCTTGTCGTACACGCTGATGAGTGCGCGCTTGATGTTCTTACGATCTTCGCTCATGGTACGGGGACTTAAGCCTTCCTTGCGGTAATGAGAGGTAGTTAGAGCTGAATACTGAGTTCCTCGCCCTTCACGCGCGTGGCGCGAAGGACGGCAACGATGAGTTCTCTTTCGACCACTTTGATGCGCTCGTGCAAGCTGGCCTCATCATCCCCCGGCAAGACCCGCACGGGCTCTTGGGCAATGATGGCGCCGGTATCGACGCCGGCATCTACGAAGTGGACGGTCGAGCCTGTGACCTTGGCGCCGTAGGCCAGCGCATCGCGCACGCCGTGCGCGCCTTTGAAGGCGGGCAAGAGCGCGGGGTGGGTATTGATGGTGCGACCTTCGAAGCGATCCAGAAAATCCTTCCCCAGGATCTTCATAAACCCTGCAGAAACAACAACGTCTGGTTGCGCAGAATCCACTGCGGCAACCAGACGCTTATTCCATTCGGCGCGGTTAGCACCCATCTCTACGACCTCGGTGGCGATTCCCGCCGCCTGCGCGCGCTCAACGCCTTGACAGGGCGCGTCCGCGACGACCTTCACGACGCCATAGCGCTCATCCTGGCCATCGAGGATGGCCTGGAGCAAGGAACCGGTTCCAGAAACAAGAACCACGACGTTAAGGCGGGCAGAAGCAGCGGGCTGGTGCGGTGTAGTCACGCGCTACAGCCTAGCCGCTGCCGCCCTGAACCGGGGAATTTTACTCCTTAGAGGGGGCCTCGTCTTCTGCCCCAGACACGTCTTCTTCCTCTGGTTCTGCATCCTCGACTGGTTGCTCGTCGTCCCCCTCGGTCTCGTCCGATTCGACGACTTCTGCGTCAATCACCTCAGCATCCGCATCGCTGCCGACCTCAGGCTCGGCTTCAGACTCGGCCGCGGCCTCGGGCTCGGTCTCGGTCTCCGGCTCGCTGTCCTCGTCCACGTCATCCTCGGGTTCAGTCTCGGTCTCGGTCGTAGGCTCTGCGGCAACGGCTGCGTCGGGGGCGTCGTCAAGCAAGGCAGAAACCGGCACAGCGTTCGCCGCGTTGACGGGTGTGTGCACGGCCTCCTCAGTCTCTGTGGGCGCTTCAGGAGCAGCCTCCGGGGCAGCCGCGCGGCGCGCACGCCACGACGTCACTGCCTGTGCCGTTGCGAATGCACATCCCACGACTAGGCACCACAGACAGCTCAGACCCACTGCGGTCCATACCTCGGGACCGGTGTAGCCGTATACGCCCAGCGCGCCGGACACGCCGTACACAGCCACGAGTGCGGCTACCGCGGCGGTGACGGTGGCCACGAGCGCAACCTGGAAGGAGACCAGGGCGCGGCGACGGTAAAACGCCACCACCGCCGCAACGGCGGGAACAATCAGCAAGACCGCAGCCCAGGAACTAATCGACGGCGGAACGGCGGCAGCCAACGGCAGCGGTGGAAGCGGAACCACGTGGCCGCTAAAGAGGCTCACGCTGGTTCCTTCACCGATATGCAGCTCCGAACCGCTCAGGACCGCTCCCGCAGCAACGGCAGCGTTTGGGAGATAGAGAACGCTCAGCAGGAAAAGACCGGCGGTTCCCAGTGCATTAAGGATTGGATACTCGGCGAGCATCTCTGATTGACGCGACCAACCGACTCCCCACAAGACCACCACGAGAATGAAACCAGCAGCAAAAAGGTATCCGAGGTAGCTCAAGCCTATCTGGGCGGCATCGACGAACACGCGGGGGACACCGCTGCGCTTGGCTAGGGCCTTCCACAGGCGCGGTCCCATTCCACCGATGAGGGCGACCGCATGCAATAACAACATGCGGGGAAGCACACGGTACAGCTCCGGAGGGGAAACATCGTAGACCTTGCCAGCGTCCCACAGCATCAGCCATGCGATGACAGTAAGGACTAGGGGGACCAGCAACACGCACGCGCTCAAAACGATGAGGTCATTAATGCTTGCCTTATCCTTAACCGCCGCCCGCACGCGCCGCCCCACCAGCCAGGCTAGGAGAAGCGCAGGCAGAACCGGGATAAATCCCACGTCAATACCGCCCGCGCGAATAGGCGCAAGATTAAAGACCATCCACGTCTCCCCGACGATGGTGGGCAACCACGCCGACGGGGAACTTGTCAGAAGCAGTGCCGCGATAGCGACCACGAGAATGCCCAGCACGACGACGAGGTTCGGAACGCCGACGACGATGAGCATGCGGCGAATACGCCCGCGGAGTGTGGTCGGGGCCTGCGCGCGGCGGGCGCGAGCCTTGTCGGACTCGACCCCTTTGATGCGCTGCGCTGGATCTCGGCGATCTCTGCGGTGCCCGCGCTCAGAGTGCTCAGCACTATCACCGCGCCCACGCACGTGCGCGCGTGGGCGAGCTGACGACCTGGACTGGGGACTCGTGTTCTTATTCATCGGCGTCCACTTTGCCACGGCCCCCTCCCCCACCGGGGGTGGCGCGGCGAGGTAAGCGCTAAATGGTGCGGTGCACCCCCGAAGGAAAACTTCACGAGTGCGCACTACTCATGCCGACAACGGAAAGCCCCGACGACTCCACGGAGATCGATTCACTTTATTCACAGGAATCAGCTGTCGTTTCATTATGTGCGGCTCTTCCCAGATATCCAGAAGAAAAACCGCAATCTGGGTTGCTCTGCATTCGCCGAGACGCTACTGTTACATCTCGTTGGTAACAGGAAGGTCACAATCGGATAACCACCCAGATTGAAACGTAACGTTTGCTCTGGGCGGGCGATAGTGAATTGAGGACGGAAGAAGAGTTCATGCGAAGCAAGACTCAGCGAAGCGTAGGACGCCACCGCAAAATCACCACCGCACAGACCGCGAAGGGACGTCTGGCAGTGATGACTGTTGCGGCAGGCGCCGTGTCCACCGCAGGCGTTGGCGGCGCAGCAGCAGGTACTATCCAATCCGCTGGCGCCGGGGAAACCAAGGCACAGTCCGTCGACTACACCCTGCAGACAGATACCGATCCGCTGAAGAACGCGCAGGCTGCCGTCGAAGACGCAGCCCCGCAGATCCTCGCCATCGCCGAGTCCAAGCCGGTCGCCGACTTGGCTACGCAGCTCGACAAGGCCATCCAGGCCGCCGATGCCCGCGCCGCCGCCGATGAAGCCAACCGCGCGCCGACCATCGCCCGCCCGGCAGAGGGCACTTTCACCTCCGGCTTCGGCCCCCGCTGGGGCTCCTTCCACTCCGGCATTGACATCGCAAATGCCGTGGGCACCCCCATCCTTGCCGTTATGGGCGGCACCGTCATCGACTCCGGCCCGGCATCCGGCTACGGCCAGTGGATCCGCATCAAGCACGATGACGGCTCCATGAGCGTCTACGGCCACATGCAGACCCTCGACGTCGCCGTGGGCGAGCGCGTCCACGCTGGCCAGAAGATCGCCGGCATGGGCTCCCTGGGCTTTTCCACCGGCTCCCACCTGCACTTCGAAATTCACCCCACCGGTGAGGGCGCCGTGGACCCGATTCCGTGGCTCGCAGAGCGCGGCATCAACATCAGCTAAGCCACGCTTTTAAATCCTTCCTCCAGCGCTAAGGCGGTATAGGGCACTGTTGCCCTATACCGCCTTGTGCATTCCCCCACCTTCCACCCCCGCCTGCCCCAACCGTTGACCGGACAGAAGGTTACCCAGTAACTTACTGGGTATGTACCGAAAGATTTCCTCCCTTGCCCTCCACCAAGGAGGTGACCATGTCCGTCAAACATTCCGTGCTTGCGCTGCTGAGTGAAGAGCCCGCTACTGCCAGCCACATCAAAAACCGCTTTGCTGAGACCTTCGACAACCTCTGGCCGCTCAACATGGGCCAAGTCGCCCAAACGTTGAGCCGTTTGGAGCGCGATGGTCTCATCGCCACCGACGGTGAGCTCACCGGCCCCACGGGGCGGCGCGCCACCAGCTATGCCATCACCCCCGCCGGCCGCGAAGAACTCTCACAGTGGTGGATGTCCACCTTGCACAACGACGCCATCGAGCGCGATGAGCTCGTGCTCAAAGTATCGCTTGCAGCGCGACGCTCCGACGTCGACGTCATTGCCGTCCTCGACGCCCAGCGGTTTGCCACCGTCCGCCAACTGCGTGAGCTCAACCGCCAAGCCTCGGAACTGCCTGCAGAGCGCAGCGCCCAGCGCTTGGCTGTTGAGCGCCAAATCTTCGACCTGGAATCTCTCTCACGCTGGCTCGACCGCGTGGAATCCCTAACCAACCCAACCACCACCGAGGAGGCCCCGCGATGACCCCCAACTCCGTGCCCACGACCCAGCACTTGCCGTTTCCTCTCGAGCTCGAAAACATTACCTGCGTCTTCGGCAGCGGTGCCCGCCAGGTAACTGCCTTGGATTCCGTGAACTTGCAACTGCAGCCGGGCGAACTGGTAGCTGTCATGGGCCCCTCCGGTTCCGGCAAGTCCACGTTGCTCAACGTTGCGGGCCTGCTGCAGCCGCCAACATCAGGGCGCGTGCTTCTCGACGGCGCCGACGCCTCCCAGCTCTCCAAAGCTAAAGCGGCCATCGCCCGCCGCCGCCACTTGGGACTGGTGTTTCAGCACTTCAACTTGGTCTCCTCCCTCACCGTGGGAGAGAACGTGTCCCTGCCCCTCGAACTGGACGGACTTTCGCCTGCGCAGTGCCGCGAGGCCGCCGAGGAAGCTCTCAGCGAGGTTGGCCTCGACGGCACCATCGACCGCTTCCCGGAAGAAATCTCCGGCGGCCAGGCCCAGCGCGTGGCCATTGCCCGCGCGCTCATCGGACCGCGCAAGGTGCTGCTTGCGGATGAGCCCACCGGCGCCCTCGACACCTCGACGGGCGAAGAGATCATGAAGGTCCTGCGCGCGCGTATCGACGCCGGCGCCTCCGGCATTTTGGTTACCCACGAGCCGCGTTTCGCGGGCTGGGCCGACCGTGTCGTCATGGTTCGCGACGGGCGCCTAACCGGCGAGGAGGTGCGTTAGTATGTCCGGCATTAATGCCGCCACCCGCCCGACGAGGCGCGACTTGTGGCGCCACCCGTGGCGCACGCTAGCCGCCGTTTTGCTCATCGCGCTGCCAGTGGCACTCGTGATTGGAATGGCGCTCTTTGATAATTCCTCCGGTCGGCTCTCCGCGGCCTTGAGCTCACCCAAGCGGCAGATCAGCGCCGAGCGCTCGGACATTAGCAACGAAGACGTACCACGCTTGGCTGCCGAGGTGCTTCCTGAGGGCCTCAGCGTCAGCCCGGTCACCACTTTTTCTAGCACGTCACTAATCCATAATGGGAAGTCAACCAACTCCTGGGTAGATCAGTTCGACGCGGAGAATCCGCCAGAGCCGGCGCAGGAGGCCGTCGACAAGTTCAACCTTGGCCCCAACCAGGCAGTTCTATCGCGTTCGACCGCGCGCAAGATCGACGCCTCCGTGGGGGACGTTATCACCGTGCGCACCAACGCCCTCAGCAGTGACCACCAAGCCACAGTCGCGGCCATTGCTCCCGAAAACTTTGATTTTGTCACCTCCCCCACCCTCAATGAGGCCCTCAGCGACCCTTCTTTTACAACACGCACCACCTGGGCCATCGTGGGTGATACAACGCTGACCGAGGAGGATGCCGACCGCGCCCGTGAAGCTGGGCTGGAAATCTGGGCAGCGGAGCTGCGAGATACGGACCGCCCCGATTCTGAGCCGGATTCCTTTGGCGGAACCCTGAGCAGTATTCTTTTCGTACTCTTCTTCGTCGGTCTCTACGCCATCGCCGGATTGCTCATCCTTTTCCTTCTCGCGCCCGTCTTCACGCTGGCTACCGGACGCAATACCCGGCTGTACGCGCTGATGTCGAGCCAGGGCGCACTACCACGCCACATCATGTTCGCGGTGATGGCTTATGGCTTGCTGATGGGGCTTATCGGCGCCACCATCGGCGTGGTTGTTGGACTCACGGCTTCGTGGGTGTGGTGGGCAGCCCGCTACCCGGACTTTGCTGCCCACCCGCCCTTCCTAGCTATTGGCCTTGCATGGATCGTGGCGGTGGCAGGCTGTGTCATTGTCTCCATCGTTCCCGCGTGGTTGGCGCAACGTGGTGCCCTATCCACCGCAATCCAGGGCGCTGCTCCCGACCGCCTCTTGCGCTTCCGGCGGTGGATGGCCATCGGCCCTGCATTCCTGCTTCTGCTCGTGCTATTCAGCTTCACCCCCTGGGGAAAGTACATCCCTACGGTGCTGGCTCTCTTCGGAGTCATCGCGGTTGCCGCGTCTGCCCCAGCCTTGGTCTTCCTGTGCTCCCTGTTATCTCGCCGCGGCCCACTCGCGTTGCGGCTGGCTGGACGCGGCCTGACCCGGCGCAGCATGCATGCCTTGCCGACGTCCATCGCTCTCGTTTCAGTTGCCTTCGTAGCCTCCCTGTTTGGCGTGGGCATCATGACGGATAGCGCAAAGACCACCGCCGAAGAAGAGCTCGTCATGCCGCCTACTTCTGCACTGATTGAGGAGACGACGTTTGAGCAACCAACGCAGGTGTCCACACCGGAAGAACGCGCCGCGGTAGAGGCCATCTTGCGGACCACCACCGCCCGTACGTATCCCTTCTCTGCTTTCCCCTCGTGGACGACGTCCTACAGCCTTCCAGAGGATGGCACTTTTTACGAGCTCACCACCGAGTTTGATTACCAGTGCGAGCAGGTCGATCTCAGCAAGCCGGTTGAGAGGGCAGTGTTCGTGGATAATCAGGGGCGGCGCACCGATGAGTCCGAAGAGGCTCGCCAGGAGTGCGCCCACGAGTTGATGACATCGTTCCCCTATAACCCGCTGATCTATCAAAGCAGGATGGTTCAAACGGATTCTTCCCAGCTCGAGCTGTGGCAGTTCGACTCAGAAGAAGATCGACGCGCAGCGGCACAAACGTTGGATGCCGGCGGCATCGTGCTCCCTCACAGCAGCCACGTCGGCGATAAGACGCATGGAACGGTGACCGTAAAATCCTATAACCGCATTGATAGCCAAGAACCGAGCGGGACACAGGACGCGGATCTGCCGGTTGTGGAGGCCCTGCCCACTGCGGCTCGCGATGTGGTCTTGATCAGCCAGCAGGCAGCAGAAAAGCTGAACATGGAGCCCTTCTACGTGGGCCAGGCCCTTGCTTTCGACGAAGCACCGAGTGAGTCCGAGCGCGAGGAGCTGCAAGACCTGACAGCGAGCGCCTCGCAGTCGCAATACTCGCTAAACTTCGCAGTCTCTACTCCCGGGAGCTTCCGCTACTACCTGGGCCTCGGAATGGGGTTCGTCTGCCTCATCGTGCTCGCGCTCATCATTGCCAACGCAGCGAGCAGCATGCGCCAGGAAAGCACCGTGCTGCAATCCATCGGCGCCCACCCTTCGCTGATGTCCAAGGTGGCAGCATGGCAGACGTGGATGCTGGCCACCGTAAGCATGCTCTTTGGTGTGGTTGCCGGACATCTCGGCACGTACTTCTTTGCCGATAGCTCAGGATACGTTTTCTCGACGCCGCTCCATGGCTTGCGCCCGCAGGACTACTTCACCCCGGATTGGTGGCAATTCCTCGCTGTGCTCGTCGTGCCGCTGTTGGCTGCCGCCCTCGCGGCTGCGATCAACCGCAGCGACAAGACGGCCCCACTCACCGCGCGGGATCGCAGCGAATCACGTTCCCTGACTTAACAGCGCTGACCAAGTAGCAGCGCCCACAACCCCAGCGCTCTCGGCTGAAAGATTGGCCGGGAGCGCTGCACTTTTCACCCCCCAAATCTCACCCCCATTCTTTAAACCTCTACTTTACCCCTGTAACAATTTTCACTTCTTTCACATGCGCAACACGCTGGGCTGTTCGATAGTTTTTCGAACAATTCCTGGATTTACCTGCATTTTTAAGCGTTGCGCAGGGTGGTCCCGCGGGATAGTTTGTATCTCGTTGCCACACAGCCTCAGCACTCGGTTGCAACCGCACCGGCGTGTCGCGGGCTGCAAGGCGCACTGCGGCTGATACGGCCGCTCCCCTATTGCTCACAGGCTTCCGCCGCATACCCAGCGGGCCACAGCAGGACTTAAGGACGTGAAGTTATGAAGCGCACGCTCAGCGCACTCGCCGCCGTGGCGGTTAGCACCGCCACCGTGACGACCCCAGCGTTCGCCGCCGAACCGGCAGCAAGCGTGGACGTCTCCGACGGGTCCTCCAAGGACCCGTCCGCTGCCGACGTCGAAGTCAAGGAAGAATCCAAGGCCGACCTCTTCAAAGCCGTCTCGGGGCTGCTCATTTCGACAGCCGGTGCCCTCAACGGGGCATCCGTCCCAGAGGTCAACACCACGCAGGACGGCTTCGAGATCGTCCTCGATCCCTCCAGCATTCCTGGTCTCGCCGAGGCCTTCGCCCCGCAGGGCGATCACTCCGGCCTCACCCCTACTCGCGGCCAGGACGCGGACGGTAACACCGTGGTCTTTCCGACCTCCGGAACTTTCACCTCTGGCTTCGGCCCGCGGTGGGGTTCCTTCCACAACGGCATCGATGTGGCAAACCCCATTGGCACCCCCATCTACGCCGTCATGGACGGCGAGGTCATTTCCTCCGGCGCTGCCCAGGGCTTTGGCAACTGGATCCGCATCCAGCACGACGATGGCACCATCACCGTCTACGGCCACATGCCCAGTGACCAGCTGCTGGTCGACGTCGGCGACCGCGTCGAGGCCGGCGACCAAATCTCCGTCATCGGCAACGAGGGCCACTCCACCGGCCCGCACCTGCACTTCGAGGTTCACCCGGGCGGCGGCGCGGCCGTCGATCCGGTGGACTGGTTCAGCGAGCGCGGCATCCTCATCTAAAGCATCAGAGCTTTTCCATCGGCACTCCGCCGATGAGCATGAGGCGAACCTTGCCCGCTGAACCGAAGTCCACGGTGACCGTCGCCCGCGCGCCGGTCCCGGAGGCCTCGATGACCGTGCCCAGCCCGTATTTCGCGTGGTTGACGCGGTCCCCCACAACTAAATTGAGATAGTTATTCTTCGGCATCGACGTTGCCGAGGCCGGCTTGCGCGAGCGCTGCGAAGGGGAAGACGCAGCGCTCCGCGAGCCATAGCCGCCTCCACGGAAGAACCCGCTATCAGAGCCAAAGGTTCGCCCGTATTGGTAGGAATCATCTCCGCCCCACGCGCCAGACAGCGAGCTGTCTGGTTCTTCACGGCGCCAGTCGATGAGGTCCTCTGGGACCTCGGCGAGGAAGCGACTGGCCGGGTTCGTCACCGGGTTGCCCCAGGACGAACGAAGAATCGCGCGCGTGAGGTAGAGCTGTTCCCTAGCACGCGTGATACCCACGTAGGCCAGGCGGCGTTCTTCGCTCAGCTCCTTCGGGTCCCCCAGCGAGCGCATGTGCGGGAACTGTCCATCCTCCCAGCCGGTGAGGAAGACGACGGGGAATTCAAGGCCCTTCGCAGTGTGCAGCGTCATCAGCGTGACCACCCCGGATTCGTGGTCCGGAATCTGGTCCGCATCCGCCACGAGTGAGACCTTTTCAAGGAACGCCTGAAGCGAGCCCGGCGCGGCTTCACCTTCTGCTAGCTCGGGTGCTTCTTCTGCGTCCGCACCCATGAATGCCATCTCATTAGCGGCCTCAGAGCTGAACTCGCGGGCCACCGAGACCAACTCGTTGAGGTTATCCAGGCGCGCACCATCCTGCGGATCGTTGGAGTTCTCGAGCTCCGCGCGGTAGCCGGTGGCGTCAAGAAGCGCGTTGAGCAACTCCCCCAAATCCGGCTGGCCCGTCACCTCATTGACCATGCCCGGGATCTGCGCTCGTACGCCTTCCATCATCTCGTTGAATTTGGTTACGGCATTCACTGCCCGCGTGCCGAGTCCGGCTACTTTGCCCTCCGCCGCATCACGGAGAGCAGCACCAAAGCTCACGCCAAGGTTCTCCGCGTGCAGGGCGATCTGCGCCTGCGCTTTATCACCAATAGCGCGCTTCGGCACGTTAATGATTCGGCGCAGGCTCACGGTGTCATCCGGATTATCCATGATGCGCAAGTAGGCCACCATGTCCCGGATCTCGCGACGCTCATAGAAGCGCGTGCCACCGACCACCTTGTACGGGATGCCCGAGCGCACGAAAATATCCTCCAGCGCGCGGGAGGCATTGTTGGTGCGGTACATCACCGCAATATCGGAATACGCCGTACCTTTATCCGCCAGGGAATCAATCTCCGAGGCGATATACCGTGCCTCATCGTGCTCATTATCCGCCACGTAGCCGACGATCTGTTCGCCCTGGCCGTGGGCGGTCCACAGGTTCTTCTCGCGGCGGCCCTCATTCTTCGCGATGACCGCGTTCGCCGCGTTCAGAATGGTCTGCGTCGAACGGTAGTTTTGCTCCAGCAAAATCGTGTGCGCCTGCGGGTAATCCCGCTCGAACTCCTGGATATTCCTGATGGTGGCTCCGCGGAAGGCATAAATCGACTGATCCGAATCACCCACCACGCACAGTTCCGGAGCATCCGGCGGCAGCTCGCCCCGGCCCACCAAAGCCGAGACCAATGCATACTGCGCGTGGTTGGTGTCCTGGTATTCGTCGATAAGCACGTGCTTAAAGCGGCGACGATAAAACTCCACCACCTGCGGGTGCTGATTAAAGATGCGCACTACTTCCCCGATGAGGTCATCGAAGTCCACCGCGTTCGCCGCGCGCAGGCGGCGCTGATATTCCTCGTACACGCTCGCCACGGTGAGCTCGAAAGGATTCTTCGTCCTCTCTGCCTCCGCGCGCGCCTGCTCGGGGGCGATGAGCTCGTTCTTGCGGTTGGAAATCTGATTAGCCAGAACACGCGCCGAATACTTCTTCAGATCCAGCTGCATGTCCTTCGCAATCATGGTGAGCAGCCGGCGGGCATCATCGCCGTCATAAATGGTGAAACTCGTGTTCAAGCCAGGCACCAGCTGGGCGTTATTGCGCAAGATGCGCACACAAATGGAGTGGAAGGTCGACACCCACATCCGCTCCGCGACGGGGCCGACAAGCTGGCCGACGCGCTCTTTCATCTCCGCGGCTGCCTTGTTGGTAAAGGTAATGGCGAGGATCTGCCAGGGGGCCACCCCGCGCTCCCGCATGAGGTACGCAATGCGGCGGGTCAACACGGCAGTCTTGCCCGAGCCCGCGCCGGCCACAATAAGCAGCGGCGAGCCCGAATGCGTCACGGCCTCTTCCTGCTGCGGATTTAAGCCCTCGAGCAACGGATCAAAGCCCTGACCAGAAGGGGCGTCGACGTTGCTCTCGGGCGCAGGAAACAGGCCGCCGGCGGAAGAATCAGAAGACGAACGGGGGACGAAAGGGGATTTGTTATTCATAATGCTCTCCAACCTACTAGCACCACCGGACATTGCCCCTCACCGCACGTCTGGTCAACGTGAAAGCTGGTAATTCCCCTTTTCTCCCGGCGTGGTGGCACAATCTGATGTCATGAGCTCTTCACATCCTGGCAACGCAGACTCTGGCTTGAGCCCCGAACACCAAGACCCCAACGTCGTGGACAATGGGCTCGACATTCGCATGCCGTCGGGCACCGATGACCCGCTGAGTGATGCCGAGATTCAGCGCTACCGCGAAGAGATCAACCGCCTCGACCGCGTTATTCTCGACGCCATCAAGCGCCGCACCGACATTTCCCGCACCATTGGTAAGACGCGAATGAGCTCAGGCGGCACCCGTTTGGTGCATACCCGCGAAATCGCGATCCTTAACGAGTTCCGCGACGAGCTCGGGGAGGAAGGCCCCGCCATCGCCTCCGCCCTCCTGCGCTTAGGGCGCGGCAAGCTCGGCTGATCAAACGCCGCACGGACCAGTCCCCAGCACTCGCGCCCTTAAACATGCGGTGGGTTAGGCTCGCGCCATGCGCTTTTCCTCTCGCCTGGCTGCGATTCTCGCCGCGGCCACCGCTGCGTCCGTGTTATCCGCCTGCAGCACCTCTTCTTCCGCTGAGACCACCATTTCCACCACGACGCTCGATCTTCCCGCCGTCAGCGACTCCGACCGCAGGCAGGGTTCCGC
Organism: Corynebacterium sp. HMSC076G08; assembly: GCF_001811515.1. Lineage (NCBI taxonomy): Bacteria > Bacillati > Actinomycetota > Actinomycetes > Mycobacteriales > Corynebacteriaceae > Corynebacterium > Corynebacterium sp. HMSC076G08. The sequence goes on from NZ_KV805011.1 coordinate 88,335, forward strand.
AGCATCCGGAACAACGCAAGGCTTCGAGGAGCCCCTCGACGGCGATGCGCTCTGGGATAACACCACCGAAATCCCTCAAGCGGAGCGACCGGAGCCCCGACGTAACCTGATAGCTCCTGACGCTGCCGATTACTTCATGAGCCTGGGGGTGTTGACGCCGGGTGCGCCCATCTACAACGGCACAAACGGTGGCCGGTGCTCCACCGGTCATTTCGCCGGCGATGGGCAGCGCCTCTTTATCCTCACCGCCGGGCACTGCGGGGACACGGGCGACACCTTCTATTACGACGATCGATCCGGCAACGCGGTAGAGATAGGCCAGATGGTGAAGAAGGCCCGCAACACCAACACCGATAGCATCAACTCGGCCGACATTGCACTGATCGAAGTGTCCAACCCAGCCGCCGAAGTATCTACCGCACCGGCCTTCAATGCGCCTTTGGCCGGTTGGATGAGCCTCGAGGATGTCACGCACAAGAAGCCCACGATGTGTTTTGCCGGTTCCGCGGGAGGCGCTGCCTGCGACGATTTCATTGACCGCTTCGAAAACCAAGGACTCTTCACCTTTGGCAGCGAGAGCGTACCCGGAGATAGCGGCGGTCCTGTCTACGCCTCCATCGACGGCAAACTGTACGCGGTAGGTGTCTTGTCCTTTGGCAACTACGATGATTACACCGGCCCCGAAACTGGTTCCATGGAGATCGGAAGCACAATGGAGCAATTCGACCTGAAGCTCTACTCCTAGCTCAATGCAGTACGGTCTTCTTCCTCGGCAGCGAAGGGATTTCTGGACTACGGTGGACACAGTAAGTTTCATGTCTGCTACCTGCCAGAAAGGCTTTTGCAATGGACATCACCGCTCAGCCGCAGTGGGCCGCGCTCACCTCGCTTTTTGAAAGCAAGAAGGACCTCAACCTGCGTGAGCTTTTTGCCAACTCCGCTTCCCGCGCCGCAGACTTTTCTTTCGATGCTGCGGGCCTGCACGTGGACCTGTCGAAGAACCTCATCGATGAGGAAGTCGTCACCGCTTTGGTGGATCTTGCCCGCGCCGCGGACGTCGAGGGCCGCCGCGATGCCATGTTCACCGGCGAGCACCTCAACAACACTGAGGACCGTGCCGTGCTGCACACCGCGCTGCGCCTGCCTGTTGAAAAGGACTTGAGCGTCGACGGCCAAGACGTCGCTGCCGACGTCCACGAGGTGCTGGGCCGCATGCGCGACTTCGCCACTGCACTGCGCTCCGGCACGTGGCTTGGGCACACCGGACACACCATCAAGAAGGTGGTCAACATCGGCATCGGCGGCTCCGACTTGGGCCCGGCCATGGCCGCGAAGGCCCTGCGCTCCTACGAGGTAGCGGGCATTAGCGCGGAGTTCGTCTCCAACGTCGACCCGGCGGATCTCGCCGCGACTCTCGACGGCCTCGACGCCGGCTCCACCCTCTTCATCGTCGCGTCCAAGACCTTCACCACCCAGGAGACCCTGGCCAACGCTCACGCCGCACGCCGCTGGCTGATTGAGCAGTTTGATGGTGATGAGTCGGCCGTCGCCAAGCACTTCGTTGCCGTTTCCACCAACGCGGAGAAGGTCGCGGAGTTCGGCATCGACACCCAGAACATGTTTGGCTTCTGGAACTGGGTGGGTGGCCGCTACTCCGTCGACTCCGCCATTGGCCTGTCCCTGATGTGCACCATCGGCCCGCTGGACTTCATGCGTTTCCTCGAGGGCTTCCACGCCATGGATGAGCACTTCCGCACCGCGCCCCTGGAGCAGAACGTTCCGGCGCTGATGGGTCTGCTCGGTGTGTGGTACTCCAACTTCTTCGGCGCGCAGACCCACGCGGTGCTGCCCTACTCCGAGGACCTCGGCCGCTTCCCCGCCTACCTGCAGCAGCTGACCATGGAGTCGAACGGCAAATCCGTGCGCCGCGACGGCACCGCTGTCACCACCGGCACCGGTGAGATTTACTGGGGCGAGCCGGGCACCAACGGCCAGCACGCTTTCTTCCAGCTCATGCACCAGGGCACCCGCCTCATCCCGGCGGACTTCATCGGCTTTGCCCGCCCGAAGGAGGACTTCCCCACCGCCGACGGCACCGGTTCGATGCATGACCTGCTCATGGGCAACTTCTTCGCGCAGACCAAGGTCTTGGCCTTTGGTAAGACGGCGGAAGAGATTGCCTCTGAGGGCGTAGACGAAGCCCTCGTTCCGCACAAGGTGATGCCGGGCAACCGCCCCACCACCACGATTCTGGCGGAGGAGCTCACCCCGCAGACCCTCGGCGCGCTGATCGCGCTCTACGAGCACATCGTGTTCACCCAGGGCATCATCTGGGATGTCAATTCCTTCGACCAGTGGGGCGTGGAGCTGGGCAAGCAGCAGGCCAATGACCTGGCACCGGCAGTCTCCGGCAAGGAGGAGGCCGCATCCGGCGACGGTTCCACCGATGCTCTGATCGGCTGGTACCGCAACCACCGCTAAGCACTGCTTGGCGACGTCCCCCCGGCCAAACGGCCGGGGGTTCACCCGTTTTTGACGCGCAATCGACATGTGGGATCGCCAACGCCGCGGAGGCCCTGTGGGCGTCCACGTGACGATCTACCTGTCGGGCGGCCCCTGTGGGCTCGCCCGCGCGGCGGTTTACCCGCCGGGCGGTCCAAGTCCGCGTTGCGCGGCTTGATACGCAGCCTGGGCGGTTATCGGTTCTCCCCAGGGAGGGATGTAGTCCACATCGCCGCGAATCCTAAACACGTAGCCAGCACCTGTTGGTTTCTCCGGGTCATCGTCATTAATGCCGTTGTGATAGGCGCACAACATGGTCAGGTTCGGCGGGTTGGTAGCCCCTCCTGCCTTCCACGGCACAAGGTGATGCACCTGAGCATAATCAGCGGGCTTATTGCATCCCTTCCTGGCACAGGTCGGATGTTCGGCACTGGCCATCATGCGCTGCTCAAACCCGGCTAAGCGCTTCATCCGGTGCAGCCATACCGGCCCGATCGTGGGGTGGATGAGGGTGACGTAGCCGATCTCGGCGAACTTGTAGTTCAGAAACTCCGTGCCGGTCATGCGGCCGCCGTTGGTCAGCTCAAGGACGATGTCGTCGCCGTCGCCGCTCACAATCTTGTCGAGTTTGTCCAAGGTGACAACCACGCTGGTGAGCACAGCAGGTTTGGTTCCGCCATGGGATTTGTTGAAGAAGACGTGGTTGGCTGCTTCCAGCAGGTTGTTCTGGTTGATGGATTCCAGCACACCGCGCATCTCAGTGACGGTCAGAGGGTCATCGGTAATGGTCAGCGAGTGCGGACCATCAGCGCGATAGGTCATGCGCACACCAGGTGTGGGCACGCGTTTGGGCTTGAGCTCTTTTAAGCGCTTGGCCGCCACGGCTGGGATGTTCGGTGCTGGTGTGCCGGCGAGCTTGACCCGTAGGTTCCAAGCATGCAGCTGGTTCTTCAGCTTCTTCGTATAGGACTCAATGAGGCTCAGCGTGGCCAGATCATGGCGTTGTTCGGCGGCTCGGCTGCGGGCAGTGCGTTGCTTTCCCGTGAACTTGGTAGCGCCGAAGTAGATGTGGTTCAAGCCAGCCAATTCGGCGGCATCGGCAGGTGAAGCGCCGAGTGCGCGTAAGCGTTTCTCCCCTCCTACCGCCTGCTCCACCAAAGAAATCCCCGAGTTGCGGTAGGAGAAATAGGTCTCTAAATCCCCCATGACCCAGAACACTAAAACACCCTAGGCAACCCCGCAACCGGAGACAGAGATTTTAGAGCTTGATCATCGACTCCCAGCCGAACGGAATGTGGTCAGAGTCCACGATCTTGCGGCCGAACGGGAAGCACGTCACCGGGATCATCTTCAGGTTGGCCAGAGCCACCGGGATGCCCACGATGGTCACTGCCTGCGCCGCTGCAGTGGTGACGTGGCCGATGGCCAGCCACAGGCCAGCGACAAGGAACCAGACAACGTTAGAGAACCGAGACATGCCACCGGTACCTTTGACCGGTTGAATGACGGAGCGCCCAAAGGGCCACAGCGCGAAATTCGCCATACGCATCGAGGCCACACCGGCAGGAATCGTCACGACGGGGATGCAGGCCAGGATGCCGAGGAGCAAGTAGCCCAGTGCGAGGACAAGGCCACCAGTTGCCAACCAGATGATGTTCAAAATGATCTTCATGCATCCCAGCCTAGCGACGCGGCTGGCAGTGCGGGCACCACCAGATGACGCGCTCCAACTCTCCTTCATCGCCGCCGGCGTCCACACCACCCAGCGTGGATTTCTCAATGAGCGTGCCACAGCGCCGGCAGCGCTGACGGTTGCGTCCGAAGACATAGGTGGTCTCCCCTGCCCTTTTCACGCCGGTGGTCACACGTACCGGCGAGTCTCGGTTGGCCCAGATGAGGCGACGGGAGATGGTGAGGATCTGGGGGACGTCGACAAGCGCTACAGGTGTTGCTGGATGAACGCCGGCCAGGAAGCAGACCTCGGCGCGATATTCGTTGCCCAAGCCTGCCACGTTGCGCTGGTCCAGGAGGGCCGCGCCGATGCTGCGCTCGGGGCGCGACTCAATGCGGTGCACAGCCTCCTCAAAGCCGCCTTCCGCCCATTCTGGCGCGAGGATGTCGGGGCCTAGGTGCGCCATGCGCTGCTCAAACTCGCGGGCTGGAAAGACCTCGACCAGCCCTAGCCAATGCCCCACCAGCTCAATATCGCGCGGGGTATTCTCCATCTGCAGCACCACGCGCGCACTGTGACCGGGCTTGCGCCAGCGGTCGCCGGCATAGTGGATGGCCCATGTGCCCTCCATCTTGAGGTGGGTATGCAGGATGAGCTCGCCGCCGAAATCCATGAAGAGGTGCTTGCCATAGGGCCAGACCTCCTCGCACACCAGCCCGTCGAAGCGCACGGTGGCATAGCGCGGCACACGCAGGGAGGAATAGGTTACGCGCCGGCCTTCCATGAACTGCAGCCGGTTAGACAGCTGCAGTACGGAATCACCCTCTGGCACAGCAGAACCTCCTCACCAAACGGGTGCCTACTCTACCGGCGCATCCTTTCCCGCACCGAATGCCAACGCACCCGGCTCCCACGGGGTGACCACGTGCTGACGGCCCAGGTCTTCGATCCTCTTCACACCGAGCAACTGGAGGGTGTTCTTGAACTCCTCTGCTAGCAGCTCAATGACACGGTCGACGCCTTCCTTGCCGCCGGCCATCAACCCGTAGAGGTAAGCGCGGCCGATGAGGACGAAGTCCGCGCCCAAAGCCAGCGCAATGGCGATGTCGACGCCAGACATGATGCCGGAGTCGTAGATTATCTCCACGTCCGGGCTCACCTCTGCGCGCACGGCCTCAAGGGCCTGGAGGGTGTTGACCACGCGGTCGAGCTGGCGTCCACCGTGGGAAGAGACCACGATGCCATCGGCGCCAAGGTCGATGACCTTGCGTGCGTCTTCTGGGTTGACGATTCCCTTGACGAAGAGCTTGCCCGTCCACTGCTTGCGAATCCACGCCAGGTCCTCGAAGTTGAGGCCTGGGTCAAACATGGTGTTGACCAGCTCGCCCAGGGTGCCGGTGGTCGAGGTCAACGACGCGAAGGTGACCGGGTCTGTGGTGAGGAAGTTGAACCACCACTCGGGGCGCCACGCGGCATCGAAGACCGTGCCAGCGGTCAGGCGCGGCGGGATGCGCATGCCGTTGCGAGTATCGCGCAGCCGCTGGCCGGCCACGGGCGTGTCCACGGTGACCACCAGAGTGTCATAGCCATTAGCCGCCGCGCGCTCGATGAGCTCCTGGCAGGCGGAGTGGTCTTTCCACAGGTAGAGCTGGAACCAGCGGCGCCCGCTATTGCCTTGGGACGCTGCGACCTCCTCGACCGAGCGCGTGCCCATCGTGGAGAGCGTGAACGGGATGCCGGCATCGCGCGCGGCTTGGGAACCAGCATCCTCGCCCTCTGCATGCATGAAGCGGGTAAAGCCAGTCGGCGCGATGCCGAAGGGCAGTGCTGCGGGTTCGCCGGCGATCTCGGTGTTTAAGGAGATGTCGTGCGCGCCGTTGAGCACGTTGGGCATGAGGCGAACGTCGCGGAAGAAGTCGCGGGATTCGCGGTAGCTGACCTCATCGCGGGCGGCGCCATCGACGTAGTCGAAGGCCGCCTTCGGGGTGCGGCGCTTGGCAATCTTGCGCAGATCCCACACATCAGCGGCCTCTGCCAGGCGTGCAGCCCGGCGGTCGAGGTTGGGTGCTTCGAACCGCATGAGGTTCTTCAGCTCGGACACGTTGGGCAATTGGCGCTTCAGCCGCATGAAAACAAGACTCCTTTTCTATTGGGCTATCAGCTTTTGAGGTTAGACCCATGAAAAGCCCGTGGGCGAAATGAAGGTGAATATCATTCAGCGGCGTCGACGGCGAGGGCGGAAACCACCTGGGCTGCCCGGTGCAGTCGATGGGCCGTCAGGATCAGTGGAGTCTTCCGGATCATCGAAGGTGAGCTCCTCCATTGCCTCGACAGCACGGCGCCCACCGCGACGTGCGGGACGGTAAGACTCGGCGGAGCGCGTGGCTTCTCCAGATTGGCCGTGCTGTCCTGCACGGCCGGAAGAGGCGGTGTGGGCAGATCCGGTAATCCGCACGCCCTTCGGGGTCAGTGCCGCCCCCAGTGCGCGCAGCTCACCGCCAAGCTTTGATTCGAAGATGGGCCGCCCGTTCGCCTTCTCAATGACCAGCTTGCTCAAGCGCCCGGCGGCCACCAGCTCGTTGAGGCCTGCAAGCACTGCGGCTAGTACCTCGGTGCGCTCGATGCCCTCGGGAAGAGCGTTAAAGAACGTCGTCAGCGTCTTCCCGCCGCGGGTTAAGTGCGCCACCGGCAGGCCATCCATGAGCACCACCAAGGCACCCGCGGCGCGGGTGGGGCGGGCACCAGAGTCACCAGCATCAGTCGGCGGCCAAGACAGCGCTGCGCCATAAGGGTTGGCCGGGTCCGTCGCGGCAAGAACATACGTCTGCGGCTCGCGGGTGCCGGAGGGCCAGCCTGTAACGTCCGGGGAATCATCCACACCGCGCAGGCGGTCGATGACCGCGGGCGTGGAGAACTGCGCGGCGCCCAAGCCCTCAATAACGTAGCCGCGCATGGCCTTGCCGGATTCCTCAAAACCGGAGAGCACCTTATAAGCCAAGGCGAAACCACCCAGGACGTCCTCGGCCACCACTGATCCGCGGGTGAGCACGCCATAGCGGTCCAGCCAGGCCTCGCCGTGGGCAATGGAGCGCGACGTGGCATCCGTGGCCGCGGGAACGGACAGCGACCAGCGCCCCACCACGTCTGGTGCGACCTGCGCACCAGACACATTGTGCGCTTGCGCAAAGGACGTGCGCCCCATGCGCAGGCGCGAGCGCGCTGGCCGACGCCGCGCGCGATGCGCCGCACGCCCGGCGCGCCCACCTGCGGCCAGGTGGGCCCGAATAGGAGCGAAGGAATCGGGGCTGACCAGACCTGCTTCCACCAAGCCCCAGAGCGCCTCCCGGACCTCCTCGGGTGTGCCGCTGAGCTGCGGTTGAATATCGGAGATGAGGTAGCTGCCGCCGCCCTGCAGGGCCTCGAGCAACTGGGTCTGCAGCAGGGACACGCCCGCTTCCTCCGCAGAGACCTGCGGGGCGAGCTGTGCGGCATAATCCACCGGCAGCAGCATGATCCACGGGTCGTTGGAGCCGGCCTTACCCGCGCCGACGATGAGGACTTCGCCACTGGCGGTGAGCTCATCGAGCATCGTCGGCGAATAATCCCCGACGCGCGCAGGAAGGATGAGGCTCTCCCAGGCCGAGGCCGGCAGGCGCACGCCGGCCAGCTGCTCGATGACGGCGAAGACGCCGTCCACCCCACGCAGCACTGGGCGCCGGCCCACCGCGGCTACCTGCTGCCAGTCCGGCAGGAAGCGCCCGAAGGCCGCGGGAGAAACAGGCTGCGTGGCAGCTCGGGCAGCCGCCAGCGAGCGCGAGCGGATGACCTTGAGCACCTCCGCCGCGCAGTACTCCTGTTCCTCCACGCCTTGCCGGTAGTGCCCCGCCAGGATGGAATCCAGCCCATTCAGCGTCGAGTGCGCCACCGCGGCTGACAGGCCAAAAGCTTCCTGCACATCGCGCGCTACAAAGGGCCCGCGCGTGCGCGCCCAGCGGCTGACCAGCTGATCGACGGCATCGGTAATCGTGGCCTGCTGGGCGGGGATGCCGGGCGGGACGGGGATGCCCAGGCCGTCGCGAAGCAGCGGCGCATCGAGCGCTTGGGCCACGTGCTCGCGGCCGTTGATGCGCACCCGCATAATGCGTGCACCGAGAGCATCGAGTGCGCTCAATGGCACCGTGGCGTGCGCACCGAACTCCTCGACCGGGATGGGGCCCAGCACGCGCAGGAGGTCCGCGACCTCCTCGGTGGTGCGCGCCTGGCGTTCCAGGGTGGTGCGCTGTAGCTGGGCATGGACCTCGGCGATGATGGAGCCGTCGAGAAGCTCGCGCAACTCCACCGTGCCCAAAAGCTTCGCCAACAGCGCCGGGTCCAGCGCCAGGGCCGCCGCGCGCTTTTCCGCCAGGGGCGAGTCCCCCTCGTATATGAATGCGCCGGTGTAGTTGAACAGCAGCGAAGATGCGAACGGCGAAGGCTGCTCCGTGGTGACCTCCGCGATGCGAATGCGACGGTGCGCCAGCTCCCGCATGACCTCCGTCAGCGCCGGCAGGTCATAGACATCCTGCACGCACTCCCGAACGGTTTCCAGGATGATGGGGAAAGAGGGGTAGTTGCGGGCGACGTCGAGAAGCTGCTCTGCGCGCTGGCGCTGCTGCCACAAGGGCGCGCGCTTGCCCGGGTTACGCCGCGGCAGAAGCAGCGCTCGCGCCGCGCACTCCCGGAAACGAGAAGCAAAGAGCGCGGAGTTTCCCACCTGGTCGGTGACGATGTCCGCGATCTCATCAGCATCAAACAGGAACAGCGCGGCATCCGGGTCCGCCTCCCCCTGCGGCAAGCGCAGCACGATGCCGTCATCGCCCGCCACGGCCTGCGCATCCATCCCGGTACGCTCCGCCACGCGCTGGCCCACCGCCAACGCCCACGCCGCATTCACCGGCCGGCCGAACGGGGTGTGCAACAGCACGCGCCAGTCCCCCAGCTCATCCGTGAAGCGCTCCAACAGCAGCGTCTTCTCATCCGGGATGAGCCCGGTGGCCTCGTTCTGTTCCTGCAGATAGGCCGCGATGTTGCGCCGCGCGTTCTCATCCGCATCCCGCACCACCGACGGATCGGCGTGTGCCTCCCGCCGGAATGCCCCCAGCGCCTTACCTAACTCATAGGGCCGCCCAGCTTGGTCCCCGTTCCAGAAAGGCAAACGCCCCGTGTGCCCCGGCGCGGGTGTCACCAGCACCTGGTCACGCGTGATCTCCTCCACGCGCCAGCTCGTCGCACCGAGGGTGAAGATATCCCCCACCCGGGTTTCATAGACCATTTCCTCATCGAGCTCACCCACGCGGCGCGGCGCGGAACCGGCCTCACCAGTTCCCACCAGGAACACCCCGAACATGCCGCGGTCCGGAATGGTGCCGCCGTTGGTCACCGCCACACGCTGTGCGCCGGGGCGCGGGGTCAGCACGCCCGTCACACGGTCATAGACCACCCGCGGTTTCAACTCCGCAAAATCCGTCGAGGGATACACACCACTCACCAGGTCCAGCACGGAGTCGAAAACCTCGCGCGCCAGGTCCTTATAGGGCCAGGCGCGGCGCACGGTTTCGTACCAAGCGTCGGCCTCGAGTCCCTCACTCGTGCCCGCGCTTGCCGACGCCACCACCGCCGCCACCGTCTGCTGTGCCAAGACATCCAACGGGTTGCGCGGGGAATGCATTTCCTCGATGAGGCCCTCCTCCATGCGGGCGACGGTGAGTGCTGATTGCACGAGGTCCGCGCGATGTTTGGGGTAGAAGGAGCCGTGCGACACCGCGCCGACCGAGTGCCCGGCGCGGCCCACGCGCTGCAGGCCGGAGGCCACCGAGGGTGGGGATTCCACCTGCACCACCAACTCCACCGCCCCCATGTCGATGCCCAGTTCCAGGGAGCTCGTGGCCACCACGGCCTTGAGCGTGCCTTCCTTGAGCATCGTCTCCGTCAACGCGCGCTCGTCCTTGGACACCGAACCGTGGTGCGCGCGGGCAATAACGGCAGGTGCCTTCCCGGCGACGTCCACCTGCTTCATCAGCTGGGCCGGGTCGCGCCGGGTCGCTGGGCTCAAGGATTCCGGATCGTGCTCCTGGGCATAAAGCTCGTTGAGTCGGCTGGTAAGCCGCTCGGCGGTGCGGCGCGAGTTAACGAAGACGAGGGTGGAGCGCTGCTCCATGATTTCGGCGTAGAGCTCTTCCTCGATGAAGGGCCAGATGGACTTCGCTGTGGGCAGGGCGGAGTCTCCCACCCCGCCTTCTTCCTTGCGGTACGCGTGCACGCGTACCGCGTCTTGGGGGCCTTCGGTGATGCCCAGGGGGTCGTCGACAGTCGCCTCCCCGATGGGCGAGCCCTGCTCCGGGGTGGGCAGGTCCGACATGTCCTCGACCGGCACGTGGACGTCGAGCTGCCATCGCTTCTTCGCCGGTGGCGCGATGATGTCCACGGGACGGTCGCCGCCCAAGAAGTTGGCGACGGCACTCAGCGGGCGCACCGTCGCCGACAGTCCAATGCGCTGAAACTCCCCGGCGATGAGCCCAAGGCGCTCCAAGGTCAGCGCTAGGTGCACGCCGCGCTTGGTGCCGGCCAAGGCGTGGATCTCGTCGATGATGACGGTATCCACGGTCTTCAAAATCCCCGCTGCCTTGGAGGTGAGCATCAAGTAGGCCGATTCCGGCGTGGTGATGAGGATGTCCGGTGGCTTGCGCACCTGGCGGGCGCGCTCAGCCTGCGGGGTATCGCCGGAGCGCACACCAACGGTAATATCCGGTACCTCCAGGCCCAACCGCTCAGCGGTCCGCGCAATGCCGTTGAGCGGGGCGCGCAGATTGTTCTCGACGTCCACGCCCAAGGCCTTGAGCGGTGAGATATACAGCACTCTCACGCCGTCATGAGCGCCCTCGCGGGAAGGTTCATTGCTCAGTGGCAGCGCAGTCTGGCCTTCGCGTTCCACCAAAGAATTCAGCGCCCACAGAAAGGCCGCGAGCGTCTTACCGGAGCCGGTTGGTGCTACAACCAGTGCATTCGCACCGCCGGAAATAGCTTCCCACGCTTGCTCTTGGACTGGGGTGGGAGCGGCGAAAACGTCCTGGAACCAACCGGCCACCTGTGGGCGGAACTTCGCCAGAACGTTTTTAGACATGCCCTACTCTATCGCGCGCGCTAATCTGGTCACTATGACCGTTGAGATTTCTGATTCCCGTCTAACCAACTCCCTCGCCGATGGCTGTGGCGAGATCCTCAAAGGCGTACGCAACGGTGGCCTGCTGCGCGGCTTGGCGCTGGGTGATGCCGGCGATGAAGCCGCTCAGGAATGGATCGCCCGCGTCCTTGAGCAGCACCGCCCGCAGGATGGCGTCCTGTCGGAAGAGGCCGCCGATGATTTGAGCCGTTTGAAGAAGGACCGCGTCTGGATCATCGACCCGCTCGACGGCACCAAGGAGTTCGCCACCGGCCGCCAGGACTGGGCCGTTCACATCGCGCTGGTAGAAAACGGCACCCCTACCCACGCGGCAGTTGGCATGCCGGACATGGGCGTGACCTTTAAGTCCTCCGACGTACGCGCGGTGACCGGCCCGCTGTCGAAGAAGTTCGTGGTTTCCCGCAACCGCCCGCCGAAGGTGGCGGATTACGTCGCGGAGAAGATGGGCTTTGAGACCGTAGGCGCGGGCTCCGCAGGCGCGAAGGCCATCCACGTGCTGCTCGGTGACTATGACGGCTACATCCACGCCGGTGGCCAGTACGAATGGGACCAGGCCGCTCCGGTCGGCGTTGCGTTAGCTGCGGGCCTGCACTGCTCGCGTCTGGACGGCTCCCCCATCAAGTTCAACAATGAGGACACCTTCATTCCGGATCTTTTAATCTGCCGCCCCGAGCTAGCAGACGAGATTCTGGAGCACGCCGCCGCCTACGCGGAGGCCAACGGCGGGTACTAGGTTTCTTGTGTGGTGTTCCCCTCCTACGCAGCGCCGCTAAGTCAAAGTCCCAACTCGTCTGCAAGACGAGCAACCATTCGAGCATGAAACTCGTGGTAGTCATTTAGTGTGTCTTTGCCGAGGTAACCGAAAACCTCGGCATTAATCACGCCAATTATCTGTATCCACGCCTCAAGCGCCTTTTCCATGACGTCAGCGGGAAGTTCCACATCAAGCTCATCAGATGCCGCCGCAAGGTCTTGCGAGAGCTGAGAGGAACGCGGTTCTAACTCTTTAACCGAGGTCTCAGTTAACAAAACGGCTAGTCGCCGACTAACTTTTGTACCCGCACCCGTTGTTTCTGAGGCGGGCGCTTCGTATCCAATGATGGGCGTGCCGTAAATAAGCGCCCACCTTTGAGGAAATTTCAAAGCCCACATCCTCATAGCGGCCACAAGGCTCACGAATTTAGCTCGCGTCCCAGTGGCCGCACCCACTCCTTGGGCAACGGCGCCATCGAGCGCTTCAAACGCATCGATAATCAGCATCGTTAATAGGTGGGCCCTGTCGGGCACATAGCGGTAGATACCCGAAGAAACTATCCCCAAATCACGAGCAATTGCACGCAGATTCAAGGCTTCTGGGCCACCTGCATCAAGCTGCTTTCGTCCGAGCTCAACAATGCGCGACATCGTCTCTTCGCGAGCACGCGCTCTTGGTGTCATCGACATATGAAAACTATATCAACACAAAAGAGAGCACTGCTCTTGACGGTAGCCGAGTGCACCTATAGCCTTAGAGAGCACCAGTCACTAATAAGAGTGGAGGACACTCAATGCACTTTCTCATCACCGGCGCGGGCCCCGTTGGCCGTGCACTATCACGTGAACTCGCAAAAAGAGGGCACACATGCACAATCATGACGCGGCGACAGCCCCAATTCGCCACCAGTGAAAACGTTGATTTCAAGAAGGGCGACGCAACATACAGTGACGCCTACCCAGACCAGATCGACGGCATTGCCCACTGCATCCACGCCCCATATGACGCACAAAAGTGGCGCGACCTACTCATTCCAGCTGAAGAAACCGTGCTGAAGGTAGCCACCCAACTAGGCATCCCCGTCGTCTTCCCCGAATCGATGTATGGGTTCGACCAGACTTACGAGGTGATTTCGCCTGATACTCCCCTCACCCGATCTCGCAATGGAAAACCCGGTGTTCGAGCGACCCTAATCGAGAACCGCTTAGCCTCCCCCTCGCGCACTACCTCGGTAATCGCGGCCGATCTGTACGGACCAGATGCCGGCCCCGGATGCGTCTACCATCAGCTCATCATTGGGAAGAAGCGTCCCCTTGCTCTTTTTAACGCACACGCTAAACACTCGGTCACGTATCTTCCAGACTTTGCACGAGCGTTGGCAGACGCACTTTTAGATGATTCGACACCCCCAATAATTTCCACACCTTGCGCTCCCGCTCTGACTCAAGCTGAGTTTGCTCGACGTGCCGGATGCCAACACTCCCCCATCACTATTCACCCATGGATGCTGAAAGTAGCTGGCGTTGCCAGCACGGGCCTCCGAGGACTGAAAGAGATGAGATACCTGTGGGACCGTCCCTCAATTCTTACCGGCGCCACGTCCTCATGGCAGGCGACCCCAACCGACGAGGCTCTAGAGGTTATTTATCAAGCCCAGCTGTCGAAATAACAAATCTCATCACCAGTACCCCTACCGCTCTACCTAAGATTTCTCCAACGTTCTACACTTGGACATCATGAGTGACACTCCCACCGCTTCTTCAGCCCTCACAACACCATATGAGGACCTCCTGCGCCGCGTCCTGGAAGAAGGCGCTCCCAAAGGCGACCGCACTGGTACCGGTACCCTCTCCCTGTTCGGTGCCCAACTTCGTTATAACTTGGCGGAGTCTTTTCCCCTGCTGACCACCAAGAAGGTCTACTTCCACGGCGTGATTGGTGAGCTGCTGTGGTTCTTGCGCGGCGAATCCAACGTGACGTGGCTGCAGGAGAACAAGGTCCGCATCTGGAACGAGTGGGCCGATGAGGACGGTGAGTTGGGCCCTGTCTACGGCGTGCAATGGCGCTCCTGGCCCACGCCGGATGGCCAGCACATCGACCAAATTCAGGCCGCCCTGGACACGCTCAAGAACAACCCGGATTCCCGCCGCAACCTGGTCTCCGCGTGGAATGTCTCTGAGCTGGACAAGATGGCGCTCATGCCCTGCCACCTGCTGTTCCAGCTCTACGTCGCTGACGGTGCACTCTCCATGCAGGTCTACCAACGCTCCGCGGACATGTTCTTGGGCGTTCCTTTCAACTTGGCCTCCTATGCCGCGCTGACCCACATGTTTGCACAGCAAGCAGGCCTGAAGGTGGGCGAGCTCATCTGGACCGGCGGCGATTGCCACATCTACAACGACCACATCGAACAGGTCAAGGAGCAGCTTTCTCGCGAGCCCCGTGCATACCCGCAGCTCAAGCTCCACAAGGCGCAGGACATGTTCTCCTATGACTTCGATGATTTTGAGGTCATCGGCTACGACCCTCACCCCACCATCAAGGCGCAGGTGTCCGTTTAATGCTGGGCGCAATCTGGGCCCAGTCCCTTGACGGCATCATTGGTGACGGCGTGGTCATGCCCTGGCACGTGCCGGAGGATCTCAAGCACTTCAAGGAAGTGACCATGGGCGCGCCCGTCATCATGGGCCGCAAGACATGGGAATCCCTCAACCCCAAGTTCCGCCCGCTGCCGGGCCGGGAGAACATCGTGCTGTCCAGCCGCGAGCCCGACGAGTGGTCTGCGGGCGCCACCGTGGTGGATAGCATCGACGCCGCACTCGAAACCGCGCCCGGCGACGCCTGGATCATCGGCGGTGGCCAACTTTATAGCTCCGCCCTCGACCGCGTGGATACAATCGAGCTCACCCTCATGGGTGTACAAGTCGGCGATGCCTACGGCGCAGATGCCGTACTCGCGCCGAGCGTTCCGGAAGAATTCAGCCTATCTGCCGATAGTGACTGGCTGACCTCCGAATCAGGCCACCTCACCATTCCCGGCCAGCCCCCGAGCGAGCTGCCCATGAAATACCGATTCCTCACCTACGACAGAAAGGCTGCTGCATAATGGCAACTACCCCCGAAACCACTGAGCACGTCACCATCTTCTTCGCTGACTGGTGCCCGTTCTGTGTAAAGCTGATCAAAAACCTGGACCGCACCGAAACCCCATATGAGCTCGTCGATGTCGAAGGTGAGAACACCGACGACATCAACGCCTGGATTGAATCCGTCAACGACGGCAATCGCATCGTTCCAACCGTCCTCTACTCCGACGGCACTCACGCCACCAACCCTTCCGCCAGCGAGGTTCGCGCCAAGTACGCGGAGCTGGCCGGCGAGTAGACCCAAGGCGACGCATTTACCGCCGCCTAAAGCAGGGCTGCTAATCTTACTTAGGTGCGCAACGCACCCCCGCCCCAGTAGCTCAGGGGATAGAGCACGGCTCTCCTAAAGCCGGTGTCGGAAGTTCGAATCTTCTCTGGGGCACGCTGTGAAGTCTCGAGACATCGTTCCGGTCGGTGTCTCGAGATTTTTAGTTGCCCCGACTGGGGTTGAGTTCGTTGTCTTTCTAGTTGTAGTAGATCTTTTCTTCGGTGAGTGTGTAGGCGGCGATTTGTGCCCCAGTGATGGCTATTTTGACGTCGACGTGGTTGTCGATGCAGACCATGGTGGGGCCTGACCCCCGGAAAGTAGACACGTCGGGG
>NZ_KV805012.1:0-488 GCF_001811515.1 Corynebacterium sp. HMSC076G08
ACTAACCGGTCCTCTTAACCTTCCAGCACCGGGCAGGCGTCAGTCCATATACATCAACTTAACGTCTTCGCATGGACCTGTGTTTTTGATAAACAGTCGCTTCCCTCTATTCTCTGCGACCCCACAACCCACCACCAACGCAAAGGCTGGTTTAAGTCGTGTGGTCCCCCTTCTCCCGAAGTTACGGGGGCATTTTGCCGAGTTCCTTAACCACAGTTCACCCGAACGCCTTAGTATTTTCAACCTGACCACCTGTGTCGGTTTAGGGTACGGGCCATACATCCACATCGCTAGAGGCTTTTCTCGACAGTACTAGATCACCAACTTCACCCCAATTGGGCTACGCATCACGCCTCAGGTACAACGGTGTGCGGATTTGCCTACACACCACCTCACACGCTTACACCAACAATCCACTAAGCGGCATGGCTACTACACTGTGTCACCCCATCACTTGAACCACACATCAGGCCCCACGACATCAACAA
>NZ_KV805013.1:0-3119 GCF_001811515.1 Corynebacterium sp. HMSC076G08
GCCTGTTGGCTGATGCTTGTGCACCGGGTGCTGGTGAGGGTTCCTCCAAGTAAGAGGAAGACCGCGATAACCGAGGGCCAGTCGGCCCCCGTGGCCGGCTGACACGCTAGAAGGTCAGTCTGTAGCACCAGGCCCCCTTTCCCACTGTTTCCCTGCGGTGGGTAAAGGGGGCTTTGGTGATCCTGCACCCCGGGGCCGGAGCCCGGGGCACTGTGCCGTCGTGTGGCGCGGTGAGTTTGGGTGGTTGTGGGGAATCGGGGGACGTCGCCAAGCAGCGCGGCGTCAAATGTGTGCGATAATTCGAGAATGACTACCGTAGGCGACATCGCAGGCCAGATCGGAACCCCCTTAACAGGAAGCGCCACCAAGGTGCTGCTCCTCGGGGCGGGCGAGCTGGGCAAGCAGTTGGTAATAGCCTTTCAGAATCTGGGGCTCGAGGTGCACGCTGTGGACCGCTACGCAGGAGCACCCGCGCAGCAGCTTGCGCACTTTAGCTACATCGCAGACATTAGGGACCCGCAGAAGGTGTGGGAGCTGACTGAGAAGATTAAGCCAGACTACGTAGTCCCAGAGGTGGAGACTGTCGCGGTGGAGACGCTGAAGCGTATAGAGGAATTCGGCACCACCGTTGTGCCATCAGCGCGGGCCTGTGAGCTGACGCAAAGCCGGGAGAGCGTGCGTGAGGTAGCTGAGAGCATCGGCTTGCCCGTCACTGCCTATCGCTTTGCTGAGTCCGCTGAGGAGCTGCAGGAGGCAGTGGGGGAGTTGGGGCTGCCGTGCATCGTGAAACCGGACATTACGACCTCCGGGAAGGGCCACATCCTTCTTAAGGAAGAAGAGGACGTGGAGGAGGCCTGGTCCATGGTGCGACACGTGTCCTCGGAGTATAAGCGCGTCGTGGTGGAACGCTTCGTCGACTTTGATTATGAGGTCACGCTGCTTGCTGTGCGCTCCATTGACCCGGCTACGGGCAAGATGGCCACGTGGTTCAGTGAGCCCATTGGCCACCGTCATGAGAAAGGCGATCTAGTGGAGTCCTGGCAGCCGATGGCGATGAGTGAAGACGCCCTGGCGAACGCACGCTCCGTGGCCGCGCGCATCTCCAATGAATTGGGTGGGCGTGGTGTCTACGGCGTTGAGCTCTTCGTGGCGGGTGATGAGGTGTATTTCTCCTCTGTTTCGCCGCGTCCTTTGGATACCGCAATGCTGACTGGATACACACAGCGCTTCTCTGAGTTTGAACTCCATGTCCGCGCAATGTTGGGCTTCCCGATCGATGTGACGTTGGTCAGTCCCGGTGCGGCGGTCATTTTGCACGCGGACGCTGAGCTTGATGACGTCTCCTACTCCGGCCTCGATGCCGCCCTGGCGTATGAGGAAACTGACGTGCGCCTGTTTGGCAAGCCCTGGGCCTACGCCGGCCGCCGCATGGGCATGGTGGCTACGACCGCCGAGGACGTTGAGACCGCCCGCGACAGGGCAGCACTCGCGGCGGCGAAGATTACTGTGGAGCCGGGCTCGTCTTCAGGGGGAGACCAGGTGGATGCGCAACCTGTGGCGCCCGCGGGCTCGCCGGTTTCCGACATCGAGGTTATTGAGGTTCCCGAGCCTGTCGTCGACGTTGACCCGAAGCTCACGCGTTCCGCCGATGATTAAAGAGGGGGCTCGGTGATCCATAAAAATGTTTAATGGGGGCAGTGGCCTAAGCCCTGTGGGGTGAGGTTTCTAATGGGGAAAGACGGCCGTGCTTTGCGCACGGCCGTTTCGCGTGTCTGCGAGGTGTAGCGGTAAGGATGTTAAGTGCTCGCGAGTACGAGTTTCCGCGGGCCTTGGGGTGCTGCAAGGTGGTGAGGTTCGTAGGTGCTTACAAGGGGATTAGGCCAGCGCGGGTGCGCACTGTGCTGTTGCGCTGGCGGAAGGTTTCCGAGCGCAATCCGGATGGGCGAAAACTGATATGTAAACTTAGCAAATCTTAGGTAGAGAATTATAAGAATTGCTTAGAAATTGACGACGTCAACAAAAAATAGAACAAGTAGGCGATAGAGGGGGGACAGTCTGACTTGAAAGTGGTTTAGTACAGCATAAACATGCTCCAACTTGGGTATAGGCGAAATTTATAGAGCAATGAGATACCTTGCAGCTTCCCGTATTGAATGATAGTCTCCTGAGTGAACTATAAGAGTTCGTGAGATTCCTGAGAGGAATCGCCGGTCAGGGTGTAAAAACCTACGTCCAGATTTCAGATTGGTTCAGTGGTCTAAGGCTGCTGTGTAGAAAACTTGTAGACATTCACATCATTCGAAGAGGAAACGATGAGTAGATTAAGGAATATCTCCAGAGAGGGGTGGATGGTCTTTACTGCTGTGCTTACAGCAATTGCAGTAATTGCGGCCATGGTTACCGTTCCCTGGGCGAAGGCTGGCGCGGCCGAGCCGACTGATTTCGTGCCTAACACCACCTTGGGCGCTGAAAATGCGAAAATTGGCGGAGATCATAGCTGGGGCCAGCTTGTGTGGGCTGGTGTTCCGCCAGAAGGTGCGAGAAACCCTCACAAGAACAATGATGTCGGATGGGGCTGGTGTATTGATTACACTGTTGCCGATCCCATGCTCAAGAAGGGCAGCTACAAGAAGTCCACAGCAGGTGCGATTCGCTTTGATGACCCGAAGTTCCAGAATGCGGCTATCGGCATTGCAATGAAGCTGCGTGATGCTACGGCGGCTGGCGATAAGAAACTTGCTAACCGTTACAGCGTTTACTTGGCAGCGCTCGTCTCTGATGCGTCGGGTAGGGCTGCCGCGATTAAGTTTATTCACGCAAACGACGGCGGAAATGTTTCTGGTCTGGCACGTCCGCTCCACGGGTTCGACGGCAATTCAGAGGATTTCACGGCGAACACGGGGCTGCGCATTCTAAAGGACAATGCCCAAACGCTCGACCAGCAGTTTGAAGCCGATCCGTCGGTTACTATCCCTGAGCAGCCGGCGGATGCCTTCATCACTGTGGTTGGTCCCAACGGCATAACCACTCATAACAGTGGTGGGGGACAGCGTGTGGTTCCGATTGACCAGCCTGGTCTTCCAGATGAGTCTGATACTCCGAAGATTTCGACGAATGCT
>NZ_KV805014.1:0-71781 GCF_001811515.1 Corynebacterium sp. HMSC076G08
AACGCCGCAGGTCAGCGCGTACAGATGGGTGTACCTTATCGCTACATTAATTGTTAAAGTGTTGCCGCTGATCTATAAAGCCTGTTACTACCTCCTGAAACATGTATCACTGGGGCCTTTCGTGACATGGTATTTTTACGGTGCTGTTGCAAAGTTGGGGCAGTAGAAAGACCGACGTGAAATAATCAGAGCCATGGGCATCTTCTCCGGTCGGCATTTCCCCCGTGACATCATCCTGTGGGCGGTGCGGTGGTACTGCCGCTACGGCGTGAGCTACCGCGACCTCGAAGAAATGATGACCGAGCGGGGTGTGCCAGTCGATCACACCACGATCTACCGCTGGGTGCAGAAATACGCCCCTGAGCTGGATAAGCACACTCGCTGGTACCGGCAGGTACCCGACTGGCAGGCCCGGTCCTGGCGGGTGGATGAGACCTATATCCGGGTCGGCGGCACGTGGTGCTATCTCTACCGGGCTATTACCGCCGGTGGGCAGACCTTAGATTTCTACCTCTCACCAAAACGGAATGTGGCTGCGGCCAAGCGTTTCCTGGCCAAGACGCTGCGATCGAATACGACAGCCGGGTCCCCGCGGGTCATCAACACCGACAAGGCACCAGCTCTGGCCAAGGCGATCTCCGAGCTGAAGGCGGAGGGAATCTGCCCTCAGATGGTGGAGCACCGGCAGGTGAAATACCTGAACAACGTTCTCGAGGGAGATCATGGCCGACTTAAAAGAATCCTGGGACCGAAGGGGGCGTTCAAAAACCGAATTTCCGCCTACCGGACGTTGAAAGGGATGGAAGCGATGCATTCATTACGGAAAGGTCAGGGCACGATGTTTGCTTATGGGCACCCCAATCCGGACGCGGTGATCGTCAACCGGGTCTTCGAGACGGCCTGAGAACGCCGGCACGCAGCGGCCATCAGGAAATGAGAAACTGGGTCGTCACGGCTCTCCGCCCAACTTTGCAACAGCACCTATCATATATAGTACATGCCAGCTAAAGGCTTTCATCTTTACACAGCGTTGGATTTGTACTCGCGCAAGGTTGTGGGATGGACTGTCCAACACCGACAGGAAAAGACCATCGCTACACGCCTGATTGAACAAGTCATTGCTGACCAGGAGCTCAACGGTCACAGCGTTGAAGTCGTACACACCGACAACGGCAAAGTCATGACCTCACACATGATGAAGGACATGCTGGATGAACACGGCGTGCAGCTGTCATTAATTCGGCCGAATGTTTCGAATGACAATCCATTTGAAGAGTCATCACATCGCACAATCAAGCATCACCGCTATGCGTTAGAAACCTATGATGATATCCAGCATGCGCAGAAAGTCATCGGCAGGATTATCGACGAATACAATAACCGTGACCGCCACAGCGGGCTGAATGGATACACACCTAGTGAAGTGTATTCAGGCACGTGGCGTGACATCCTTGAACATCGCCGAGCAAAGGAAACCGTCTACTACGCGACGCACCCGCACCGCAGACCCAGACCCCGGAAATCCGTCTACAAGCCACCACCTAAAACGGTAGAAATCAACAACGGCAAACCCCTAGCGCCCGAGACATCGAGCGCGTAAAGTAACAACCACGTCAAACAGGGGGATGTTCACAACTCAAAGGCAGGCGCCGATCGAGGGCAAAGGGACCAAAGTAAGAGGACCAAACTAGAGGGACCATCAAGCGAGCCTCTCCACATCCCCGGTTGGCGGGTTACTTATACGCCGAGAAGCCCGTAATCTTCTTGCCCATGATGAGGGATTGCACGGTATCGGTGCCCTCGTAGGTGTGCATGGCCTCGATGTCGGCGAAGTGGCGCGCGATGTCGTTTTCCAGCAGGATGCCAACTCCGCCGAGCATGTCGCGAGCATCGGCAGCAATGCGGCGAGCCGCACGCGTGTTGTGGAGCTTTGCCGCCGAGGCCTGCTCTGGGGCCAAGGTGCCCGCGGTTTCTCGCTGAGAAACCTCACGGCACGTCAGCATCATCTGACTAAGATCCAAGACCATGTTGGCCAAGCGCTGCTGAATAATCTGAGCCTTGGCCAGCTCACGGCCAAACTGGACACGCTCCAGCACATAAGAACGAGCAATCTCGTAGCAGGCCACCGCCGAACCGAGTGCCATCCAGGACACGCCAATGCGCGTCGCGGTGAGCACGCGGGAGACGTCCTTGAAGCTGCGGCAGCCCGGAAGCTGGTTGGCGGCAGGAATGCGGCAATCGGTCAACGTGATGTGTGCCTGGTGAATCGCACGCAGAGAGAGCTTGCCCTCGATGACGGTGGCGGAGTAGCCGGGGGTTTCCTGCGGGACGATGAAGCCGCTAACGTTACCGTCTTCCATACGGGCGTAGATGATGGTGATGCCGCCAGAGGCGCCATTGCCAATCCACTTCTTTTCGCCGTTGAGGACCCACTCGTCACCATCGCGAACCGCGGTAGTTTCCAAAGCGATGGAGTCCGATCCGTGTGCGGGCTCGGTCAGGCCGAATGCGCCAAGCAGCGAGCAGCTAGCCATCTGTGGCAAGTACGAAGCCTTCTGTTCCTCCGAGCCCAACATGGCAATGGAGCGCATAGCCAACCCCGCCTGGACCGCAATAACGGTACCCATCGAGGCATCCGCGCGCGTGATTTCCATGAGCGTAAGGCCAGCACCAAGCGTGGACATCTGCTCGTGACCTTCCACAGCCAGGCCATCAGTCATCACATCCAAGGAACCCAAACGCTCCACCAAGTCCAGCGGATACTCAGATGCCTGCCAGTGCTTGTTGATCACCGGGTCGGAGTACTCGCGGAACTGAGCGGCACGTTTCCAGCCAGCAGCATCGGCCTCAGAGAGGTCGTCGAAGACGCCGAGGAAGTCAGTGGTGCGCTCAAAGAGATTGTGGGACATGGTTGCTTCTCCAGGTAATACGAATGACGATTAGCCACAATTGTGACGTGTATCTCGACACCTGTCAAGCAGTTGCCCTGTACACTAACCACCATTAGCTAGAACAGGAGGACGCCCCACCGTGGCCAACCAGAAACGTCGCGACCAAATCGCCGCCGCCGCACTCGACCTCTTTGACCAACGCGGCTATCACGCCACCGGCATGGAGGACATCGCCAAAGCCGTCGGCATGCGCGCCTCCAGCCTGTACAACCACTACTCCTCCAAACAAGAGCTTCTCGCCGAAGTCACCATCACCGCCATGGAGGACCTCCTGCGCGCCAACGCCGCCTGCCTCGCCGGGCTGAGCGATCCCCGCGACAAGCTCGTCGCCACCATGAAAGCCCACGTCATCTACCACGCCACCCACGCCCGGCGCGTCCGCGTGGTCAACAACGAGCTCACCAACCTCGAAGAGCCTCACAAATCCGTCGTCCTGCAACTGCGCCGCGACTATGTCGCACGGTGGATGGCCGTGGTCAACGAGGGAGACTTTCACGCGGAGAACCTCAAAATCGCCTGCTGGGCGCTCATCGATATGGGCATCGGCGTGGCCCAATGGTTCAGCCCCGACGGGGATTACACCGCCGAGGCTTTAGGTGACATGTACGGCCAGTTCGCCCTGCGCCAACTTACCTAGGGTGCACAACCAATCTGCTGCTCTTCCTCACGCCCATCCGGGTACTGCACGCGCACGCGGGAGTAGACCTCGGCGTGGTAGCCGCAGGCCACGCGCTTATCGACGACCACCTTGACCCGATCCTCGCTAAACTCGCCCTCCGCGCAGTTGGGATCACAGTTGTTCTCGATAGCCACGCCGTCTGCCTCCGCGGCATCCGCACCCCAGTGCTGCCATTCAAGCTGGTTGACCAAGTAGTTATTATCCGCACAGGCCAGCGAGATGCGGTCCGGGCCCTCCAGGCCCGTGACGGAGACACAGTCCAAAATGGCCGTGGCATCGATGGTGGTTTCCACGTCTGGGCCTACGAGTCCAACCACGCGCACCAACTGGCCGGTGGCGGGCAGGACGGAGAAGGAGACGCGGTCGGAATCGCGAATCACGGTGACCAGCTGGTCCTCGCCTTCGCCCTCAACGGTGCCGACCTCATTGCCATCCGCCTCCGCCAGCATGTCATAGGCAATCTTCTGCTGCTCGCTACTCAGTCCCGGCTGGAGCAGCAGCTCCAGCGCGCCTAGCGCGCGATTCGGGGCGGAATCCGCCAGCTTCTCCAGCCCGGCGCGGTCGGTAGCAACGACGAGCTCCTCCGGGTTGATGGAGGGCTGCGGGTCGAAGCCCGGCACCTCGCCTTGCGAGGAGACCTCCACGGCACCGCCAGCATCCACCGCATATTCGGTGATTGCCGTGGCATCGCCGAGGGTATCGACACGCTTCATGTATTCCTTCGCGGTCACGCCCTTATCCACGGCATCGGGCTGGGTTGCGGCTGCCTCGCCGGCCTGGGTCAGAATCTCTGCCGCCGAGGCCACCGGCTCCGAATAATTGAGCAGCGGGAAGGCACCGCCGATGAGCGCGAGCACCGCGACGGACGCCGCCGCAATGGTCCACGTGGGGCGGCCCTTCGTGATCTTTGCGAGGGTGTCTTCGGAGCGGGTGAGGGAGGCGTCGTCAAGCGCAGTGTCGGGAACGGGGTTGGCGGCGCGGAGTTTGTCGAGAGAGTTAGACATCGGTTTCTCCTGTGAGTTCGGAAAGGTGGGTGCGTGCGCGGTGCAGGCGAACGCGCACGTTGTTGCGGGAAATGCCGAGGACCTCGGCGATATCGGGATGGTCGAGCCCCTCCCAGGCATGGAGAGTGAGAATTTCGCGCTCGGCGTGCGAGAGCTGCATCAGCGCGCGCGTGATGTCGAGGTTGGCATCGACTGCGTCATAGCCGGCGTAGGACTCCAGCTCGTGATCATCGAGGTTCTCCGTCTCCCGGCGGGTGCGGTAGAACTCGCGCATCACGTTGCGGGCGATGCCATACAGCCACGGCAGCGGCGTGCCGCGCAACGAGTCGAAGCCGGCCCACGCCCGCTCGAAAACGTCGGCCGCCAGCTCTTCGGCATGGCTCGGTGGGACGCGGCGGCGCAGGTAGGCCAGCACCGCCGGATAATGCTCGCGGAACAGGCGGGAGAACTCCCGCTTGCGCGAACCAGGCAAGGTAAGGACAGACACTAATTAACTCCAGATTCCTATTGGGCTCACTGAGTATGTTGCACCAGACGCCCAAGCGTTACAGCGGACTGATCAAATGGTTTACTAAAGGGGATGGAACCTCTCGAGCTCTCCGCCCTGACGGGCACGCAGTCGCGCACCTACGGCACGCGCAAGATCACTAAACACATGATCTCAGCACCTGTGCACGTGGCCATTGCACTGTGGGACGAGCGCTGGGATTCTGCGGAGGACGGGACTATCGACGGCTGGGTCATTGCCGTCAACACCACGAAGACGCGCTTTGTGCGCAAGGGCCAGATCATAAAGGGCGACATCGTTGAGGTGGCCGTCCGCGAGTTGGAGAAGGCCACGAAGAATATTCGGGGGCGCAAGTGGATCGTCACCGGCCGCCGGCAGGCGGCGCTGCGGGCTGCGTTGGAGGAGCGCGGTTACACCGTGACGGGGAGTTTTGCGGAGGAGAATAGGGCGTCGAAAAGCGCCAGCTCCGTGCGGCGCAAGCAGGCCGGCATCACCGCGCGCCGCGCGAAGAAGGAGGGCGAGGCGCCGCGCAAGAAGCAGGTCGTAAAGGTAGAAACGCCGAAAGCGCACTGGTGGCCGAACTTCTCGACGGCCTCCTCCTGGCCGGAGGGCGCTACCGTGCGCATCGCTACGGATGCCTCCTCGGACACGGTATTCAAGGGCTCCATGTGCTTCGTGGCCAGCAATGGCGACTACCGGTTGCGCACGCGCAAGACGACGGCGAGCACCGATGAGCTTGAGCTCGAATCCTTGACGCTCGCACTGAAGTACCTGCTCAAGGTTGGCGCAACCAAGGCGATCATCGAGTCGGACTCCGTCGCCGCCTTGGAGGCGGTGGAGCAGATTCGGACGAAGGGCTCAAAGGCGGTGCGCTCCCGCGGCATGTGGCGGGGGCTATCCTCGGGCTCGCGCTCGCGCTTCCAGCAGGCATGGCACGACGTGGAGGGGATCTGCGAGGTAACCATCCGTCGGGTGATGGGGCATGCGGGTGACCCGCTGAACCGGGCGGCGGACCAGATTGCGTACATGGGCCTGCGCGCAATTGCGCATCCGATGAAGCAATCGCGGGCGACGCTGAAAGAGGGCATCGCGAAGACGCTGGCTAAGCTCTAATTCGGGGTTCGGCGCACTGGTGGCCTAGGGTAAATCGCATGAGCAATCCCTTTGACTCCAATCCTTTTGAGGAGCCGGCCAAGCCTTTCAGCGGCCGTGGAGCGAACCCCTTCGCGGAGCCCGCGCGTGAGGCGTATGCGGCGCCTTCTGCGACTCCGCCTGTGACGCCTTTCGCGGATCCTTTTGCTGAGCCTTTTGCCGAGTCTGAGCACGCATACGCCCCGGCCCCGCTGCAGGACTATTCCCTCGAGCAGCACTCAACGGGCGGCAAGGTTCACCGCTTTTCCGTCTTCAAGGGCCTGCTCAGCCTGTTCTCATTCTTGGTCGGCTTCACCGCGATTACCGATGGCGACGTAGCCTTCGGCCTCGGCTTCGCTTTGCCCGGCGCGTGGTACTTCATCAAGACGCTGCAGCAGAAAGCCAACCCGACCACGCCGCAGAAGCGCCACTGGTTTGTCATTTGGCTCATCGCCATCGTGCTCATGTTCTTCGGTGCCTAGGCCACAAGCCGCCGCCACACGATGCGCAGCAGCGAATGCGGGGTCGCCACTACCTCGCGCAGGTAGTTCCACGGGCGGTCTCTTCGCGGGGTGCCAACACCATGCGTGCGGACCCGAATCCCTAGGTGCCAGGCCCACATGCGGGTGCGCAGCACGTGGAAGTCATTGGTCACAACGCGGAAGTAGCTATAGTCCGGGCACAGCGCATGTGCGCGCTCAAGATTCTCGTTGGTGCTCGTAGCGAGTGGTTCGAGGCGAATCCGCTCCGGATTAACGCCCCGCTCGATGAGGTAGCGCGCCAT
This sequence comes from Corynebacterium sp. HMSC076G08, assembly GCF_001811515.1. Classification (NCBI taxonomy): domain Bacteria; kingdom Bacillati; phylum Actinomycetota; class Actinomycetes; order Mycobacteriales; family Corynebacteriaceae; genus Corynebacterium; species Corynebacterium sp. HMSC076G08. The sequence continues at coordinate 7,058 of NZ_KV805014.1, forward strand.
CGGCTCCGCTTCCCCGTAACCGGATACGATGATCGGCTCCTCCGGCAGCATGCGAGCCATCACCACCGCGCGGTCCAAGCGGCTGCGCAGCAGCGAGCCGGGCTCGCCGCCCTCCACGCGCGCGCCCAACACCAGAAGCGGAAACTGCATGCCCGCTAGCTTAGCGTGCATACTGGTCAGCATGAGTATGTGCGTAGTCGGCTCTTAAGATCAATCTCCCCGGTCGACTTCCCGCTTTATTCGCCGAGGAGCTGGGAACGCAGGTTCTCGTCCTTCTTCTCTACCTCGGCGGCCATGTTCTCCTGGTAGGCCGCCATCTTCTCCACGAGGGCTGGGTCGCCCGCGGAGAGGATGCGCACGGCGAGCAAGCCGGCGTTCTTGGCACCACCGATGGATACGGTGGCCACCGGAACGCCACCCGGCATCTGCACGATGGAAAGCAGCGAATCGAGACCATCGAGATCCTTCAGCGCGCGCGGGATGCCGATGACCGGCAGCGGCGTGGCCGCGGCAACCATGCCCGGCAGGTGGGCCGCACCACCGGCACAAGCGATGATGGCTTTAAGCCCGCGCTCGTGGGCAGACTTGGCATAAGCCAGCATCTTTTCTGGGGTGCGGTGCGCGCTGACGACGCCCACCTCGAAGGGCACGCCGAACTCGGCGAGCACCTCGGCGGCGGGCTTGACGGTGGGCCAGTCGGAATCGGATCCCATGATCAGGCCGACGAGAGGTTCCATGAAAAATCTCCTTCTTTACTAAGGCTTAAGCTCGCTGCGGGCTTAAGCCCACTGCGCGTGGACGAGGAAGTGGGCAGCATCGTGAGCGATGCGGCGGGTTTCCTCCACATCCTCACCGACGACGTTGACGTGGCCGATCTTGCGGCCCGGCTGGTGGTCCTTGCCATAGAGGTGGACCTTCGCCTCTGGGTAGCGCTCCATGACTTCACGGACGCGCTGCGGCATGGGCATCTGCGGATCTTCTTCGGCACCCAGCACATTGGTCATGACGGTGACCGGCGCTAGGGCTGCGGTGGAGCCGAGCGGCAGGTCCAGCACGGCGCGCAAGTGCTGCTCGAACTGGGAGGTCACGCAACCATCCTGGGTCCAGTGGCCGGTGTTGTGTGGGCGCATCGCCAGCTCGTTGACGGCGATGTCTTCTGCCACGCATACTCCCGGCGCACCGGAGGCGGACGCAATGATGGAGCCGGCGTCTTGCTTCGTCGCAAAGGCGAAGAGCTCCACTGCAAGCACGCCAGTCACGCCGAGCTCGGTAGCTACCTTGATGCCTACCTGCATGGCACGCTCTGCCAACTCCGGGGACAGGTTCGGGGCGGGTGCGAACGCTTCTGCACAGATACCATCTCGTTGCACGGACTCGGTGACCGGCCAAGCCTTCACTTCGCCGGAGGGGCGGCGGGCGACGAGCACGGACAGCTCGCGGGTAAGGGCCACTTTTTCCTCAGCCATCAGCGGGGTGCCTGCCGCGAGAAGTTCTTCTACCAGCGGCTCCAGCTCCTCCGCAGAGGGGAACCACACGCCATGGCCGTCGTAGCCGCCGCGGCGGGCTTTGAGGCACACGTGATCGTCGACAAGCGCGGCAAAATCCCGCGCATCCTCCACCGAGTCGATAGCAGCAAAGCGTGGCACCGGGGCGCCCAGCTCGGCCAGCTTCTGGCGCATGAGCAGCTTGTCCTGCGCGTTGAGGAGGGCGGAAGGCTGGGGCTGGACGTTGAGACCGTCGGCGATGAGCGCCTGGACGTGCTCCGTGGGGACGTGCTCGTGCTCAAAAGTAATCGCGTCCGCGCCTTCCGCAGCGGCGGTGAGCACGTCGAGATCGTGGTAGTCACCGAGCACCACGTCCGGAATCACCTGTGCGGCGGACTTGTCTGGCGCGGAGGCCAGCACGCGCAGGTGGATATCGAGCTCAGCCGCGGCCGGCTGCATCATGCGTGCAAGCTGGCCGTCTCCATAAACAGTAACGAGGGGTTTGTGTTGTTCACTCACTCTTTCAATACTAGCCTTGGGGCCATGATCGTCCGGCATACCATCTTTCAGAACTCCCTCATGACCGCGCTGTTGGATGGCATTTACGACGGCGAAATGACCATCGGCGAGCTCTTGGGCAAGGGCAATTTCGGCATCGGCACCTTCGATGCGCTGGACGGGGAGATGATTATCCTCGACGGCGTGTGCTACCAGCTGCGCGGCGATGGCACCGCCACGGTGGCGGACTTGGACCAGGGAACCCCCTTCGCGGTGGTCACGAACTTTGTCCCCCGTATTAAGGTGGCCGCGCCCACAGGATTAAAGCGCGAGGAGCTTTCGGCCTTCATCGATGAGGTCGAGCCTTCCGCCAACTACATGTACGCGGTGCGTATCACCGGACGCTTCAGCAACGTAGTTACCCGCACGGTGGTCAAGCAGAGCAAGCCTTATCCACCGATGGCTCAGGCGGTGGGCGGCGATAAGGAGCTGCGCTTTGACGACGTCGAGGGCGTCATCGGCGGTTTCCGCACGCCGGTCTTTGAGAAGGGAATCTCCGTTCCCGGATGCCACGTACACTTTATCGACGCCGAGCGCACCTCCGGCGGGCACGTGCTGGACTACACGGTAGATGAGGCCACCATTGAGCTCTGCCCCGGAACGGACCTCGACCTGCGCCTGCCACTGACCCACGAGTTCCGCTCCGCCAACCTGGCACCTGATGACCTAGACCAGCAGCTGCACACGACAGAGATTAAGGACTAACCCCACACCGGCTGTTCGTTAAGGATGCCCTCGACGTACTTGGCTTTGGGGATGGACGGAAAATACATCGGCTTCTCATAGCCATGGAGTGCCAGCGAAATCCCGCCGCGGCGGCGACGCGCGCCGCGGATATCGGTGAGCGGGATCGAATCAACGCGCTTGCCCTCGCGGGCGATGACGCGCAGGTTGGTCACGATGAAGCGCTTGCGGCGGGCCTTGGCAAGGGGCACGATGAAGCGCCAGACGGCAAGCAGGGCCCATAAAGCTACTAAGCCATTGCGAATCGCCAAGTCAATGCCGTTATAGTCACACCAGCCGATGGCAATCCAGCACACACCCGTGACGACGACGAGCTCTAAAAAGGGAAAGAGCAGTGTCCGAAACGGGGCGGTCATGTCCGCGCGCACAACCTCGCCGCGGCCCATCTGCATGAGGTTCATGGGGCACATGGTACCTACCTTCCCACTCGTTCCACGGTCCTCCCCCGCTACCCGAGCGTGAGGGGTGACCGCCTCCTAGCCTCGGCAATCCGGCGGCCCGGCGCGGCATCGCACATGGCATTTCCTAAAAGGCATCAGTCGAAAGGCGTCCTTGCCCCTGAAAACACCATCTGTCGGCCTGCAAAAGGCGTCTTTGGGAGTAAAGACGCCTTTTGACTAATGCCTTCTGACAGACGCCTTGCGAAAAGCGCCATGCGGGATTGTGACAACCTAGCGCGTTCCACCGGGGTTACCTCTCCTCGCAGATGGGGCCAGTGCACGGAAATTTCTAGACCTCACGACTAGCGCACGACGACTAGCGCACGACACAAAACCCTTGACAGCGGGAAAGGCCGGCAGTAGGTTGAGAAACACCTATGCAATCGATTGCACTAGAGGCCACAGGAAGGAGGATTTCATGACTGGAGCCACATTAAAAGATATTGCCGCTGCGGCCGGGGTTTCAGTTTCCACCGCCTCGCGTTCCCTTGCCGGAAATCCTGCTATCTCCGAGAAAACACGGGCAAAGGTAATGAGCATTGCGCAACAGCTCAATTATTTGCCCAACGCTCAGGCACGAGCCTTGAGAAACTCTCGGTCCGACGCCATAGGGCTCATCATCCCCAACTTGGACAATGCCTATTTTGCTGCCATGGCCGCTGCAGTGGAAGAAGAAGCGAATAAGCGCAAACTCTCGACCATAATTACCAGTTGCGGAGAAGACCCAGAGCGCCTAACCAAGGCCCTCGACACCCTCTCCCAACGCCAGGTAGACGGAATCATCAGTGTCCCGCTCGAAGGTGCAGAAGATGCACTGCAGCGCGCGGCGGAATCTCGCCCACTGATACTCATCGATCGTTCTCTTAAAAACCTCCCAGCCGTGGTCTCAAACCCAATTACCGGGATACATGCGGCCGTGGCCCAGCTCAAGAGCAAGGGACACACGTCAATTGGGTATCTCTCTGGCCCCCAAGAAACGTCCACCGGACGCGAGCGCCTCAACGCATTCAAGGACGCAACAACCGGAATGGATATCCACATCCATCACGGCAGCTTCCGCCACCGATCTGGATACAAGGGCGCCATCGCGCTTCTTCAAGAAGGCGTCACAGCCATAGTCGCAGGCGATTCCATGATGACCGCAGGCGCGCTAGAAGCTTGCCATAACGCTGGCAAAAGAATTGGTGAAGAAATCGCACTAGTTGGCTTCGATGACTTCATCTTTTTACGTTTCCAACCAGCGCCAATCTCTGTCATAGACCAGAACGTTACGCGCATGGGAGAAGAAGCTACCGCTCGCTTGGTTGACGCAATTGATAACAAGCGGCAGCCCGAATCGACGGTCATCGATACCCGCTATATCCCACGAATGTCCACCGCCTACCGATTCCCTGGAGAACTCACATGAGTGAAACCGTCCTAAAACTTGAAGGCGTAACCAAGTCCTTCGGCCCCGTTGATGTCATTAAAGGGGTCGACCTCAACGTTCGGCGAGGCCAAGTTCAAGCCCTTTTGGGCGAAAACGGCGCCGGTAAGTCCACGCTCATCAAAATGATTGCGGGCGTACACGAACCGGACTCTGGCCGCATACTAGTAGATGGCAAAGAAGTTAGAATCCCCGATACTAAGGCCTCCGAGGCCCTCGGTATCGCCACTATTCACCAAGAACTCAACTTGGTGCCGACTATGTCGGTAGCTGAAAACATTGTGCTCGGTCGCACTCCGCAACGCTACGGACTTGTCAACCGCAAGCATCTCAAGGCTCAAGCACAAGCAGCCCTACACCTCATCGGACTTGATGTTGACTTGGATACTCCGGTGGGTGAGTTGGGCGTCGCCAAGCAGCAGCTGGTTGAGATCGCCAAAGCCCTTTCCATGAATGCGCGCATCCTTATCTTGGATGAACCCACAGCCGCGTTGACCGGCAAAGAAGTCGATGCGCTCTTTACAGTTCTCGAAGGACTCAAAGCAAAAGGCGTGGCGATGGTGTTTATCAGCCACCACCTGGATGAACTGGCACGGATCGCGGAGACCATTTGCGTACTGCGCGATGGTGCCTTCATCGCCGAGGTCCCTTCCGATACAGATGAGGATGAACTGGTCCGGCTGATGGTCGGTCGCAGTATCGAAAACCAGTACCCGCGCGACACTCCGCCCGAGCGCGGCGATGTCTTGCTTGAAGTTGCAGGCCTGACTACACAAGGTTCGTTTCAGGACATCTCCTTCGAGGTCCACTCCGGCGAAGTTGTCGGTCTCGCCGGACTTGTCGGCGCTGGCCGCACGGAGATCATTCGTGCCATTGCTGGCGCAGACACCTACGATTCAGGATCCATTCGTGTGAATGGCCAAGAACTTCGAGGCGGCGACATCGGCGCCGCAATTCGCGCCGGGGTGGGACATATCCCCGAGGACCGGAAAGCACAGGCGCTAGTCCTGGATGCTTCGGTAGCAGACAATCTCGGTTTCGCGACGCTCTACCCCACCGCTAGAGCTGGGATTGCGGACCGTTCTGGCCAACATCGGCGTGCGGGAGAAGTGGCAGAAAAACTTCGTATACGCATGTCCGGGCTTGACCAGGCTATCCGCAATCTCTCCGGCGGAAACCAGCAAAAGGCAGTCTTCGGCCGGTGGGTCCTCGCCAACTCAAAAGTTCTCTTACTCGATGAGCCAACCCGCGGCGTCGACGTAGGCGCCAAGGTCGAAATCTACAACATCATTAACGAGGTTACGGCAGCCGGTGGCGCGGTCCTCATGGCTTCCTCTGATCTACCAGAGGTACTTGGAATGTCTGACCGGATCCTCGTCATGTCAGGGGGCCAACTTGCCGGGCAACTGCCAAAAGACTCCACTCAAGACGAGGTCATGACCCTCGCCGTAGCCAACGTAACTTCAGCAACCTCCGCTGCCGCTACTAACTCCGCTAGCCACGACCCCAAGGATTAATTATGACCAAGAATCGTGTAACCAACTGGGCTCTGAACAATGGCGCTCTCGTCGGCCTCATCGCGCTGTGCATAGCGCTTTTCATCGCCACCCCGTATTTTTTAACCGTAACGAATCTACTTAACGTAGGCATCCAGGCAGCTACCGTGGCCATCCTAGCTTTCGGCATGACCTTCGTTATTGTTACCGCGGGAATCGACCTTTCTGTCGGTTCTGTAGCCGCTCTTGGCGCTATGGTGTCGGCCTATATGTTCTCCACTGCTGGGCTTCCGGGCTGGCTGACTCTCCTCATTGGTCTCGGTGTGGGTGCCTTGGCGGGCGCTATCTGTGGAATGGCCACTGCGTGGGGAAAGATTCCCTCCTTCATTGCAACACTGGCAATGATGTCTATTGCGCGTGGCCTAACCCTCGTCATCTCGCAAGGCTCTCCCATTGAGACCGCGCCTTCGGTCAACTTCTTTGGCAGCGACGTCGCCGGCCTCCCCGTGCCCATCATCATGATGGTGATCGCTGGGCTCCTCTGTTGGTTCATCCTCGAGCGCACTGTGCTCGGTCGTTCCATGTACGCGATCGGAGGAAATCTCGAAGCAGCTCGCCTCTCCGGTCTCCCAGTCAAGCGCATCCAGATCGCAGTTTTCGCGCTTTCTGGGTTCTTCGCAGCGTGGGCAGGCATGGTTATGGCGGGCCGACTCGAATCTGCGCAACCGCAAGCAGGCACCGGTTATGAGCTGGATGCCATCGCCGCAGTCGTCATCGGTGGTGCCTCGCTGTCTGGTGGACAAGGCAAAGCAACGGGGACTCTGGTTGGCGCTATTTTGCTGGCTGTCATCCGAAACGGCCTCAACCTCCTCAATGTTTCCTCCTTCTGGCAGCAAATCGTCATCGGTTTAGTCATCGCGTTGGCCGTGGGCTTCGACGTCTTCCGCAATAAGACGGCCAACTAAGGAGCGCCTCATGAAAAAGATCATTTCTGCAGTTCTCGTTGCCGTTCTTGCTTTGGGTTTGGTCTCATGCAACCGCTCGGAGGAAGACCGTCAGCGCATAACTCTTGCGCTATCAACCCAGACAAACCCCTTCTTCGTTGAGCTACGCCATGGCGCACAGGACAAGGCCAAAGAACTCGGAGTCCCCCTCGATATCCAAGACGCCTCGGATGATCCTGCTCAGCAAGTCAATCAACTCGGCAACGCTACGTCGATGGGCGCGAAAGTGGTGGTTGTTAACCCCACAGACTCCGATGCTGTAGCTCCAGCAGTACGCGGAATCAAGAACAATGGTGTCCCTGTGGTCGGTGTAGACCGCGACGTTAACGGCGTAGATTTGGATTCCATGGTTGCCTCCGACAATGTCGCCGGCGGTGCCCAAGCAGCAGATCAACTGGCCAAATCCATCGGCGAGGAAGGTGACATCCTCATCCTGCAGGGCACCGCAGGTACGTCGGCCTCGCGCGAACGTGGCAAGGGCTTCGAGTCACAGATTGCCAAGTACCCGGGCATCAAGGTGGTTGCTAAACAGTCGGCAAATTTTGATCGTACAGAGGGGCTCAATGTAGCCACCAACCTTTTGCAAGCCAACCCGAACATCAAGGCCATCTTTGCGGAGAACGATGAAATGGCCCTTGGCGCCATCGAAGCCCTGGGATCGCGCGCTGGTTCCGAGGTCAAGATCGTGGCCTTTGACGGTACTTTCGACGGACTTAAGGCTGTCAAGGACGGCAAGCTGGAAGCTACTATCGCTCAGCAACCAGCCGAGCTCGGTGCCCGCGCCATCGAGCAAGCCGCACAACTCCTGCATGGTGAAAAGGCACAGAAATCTGTCCCCGTAGAAGTCATCACCGTTACCCGCGACAACGTAGAGGAATTCCAATGAGCAAGTTAACTGTCGTCGGTTCTATCAATGCCGATCTCATCGTCCACGCCGAGCGCCACCCTCAGCCCGGTGAGACCCTGCTGGGTTCTGGCGGTGAAATCCTAGCCGGGGGCAAGGGCGCAAACCAGGCAGTGGCCGCGGCCCAACTTGGTGCGCATGTCGCTTTCGTTGGCGCCGTAGGGTCTGATCCCTATGCGGAACCCGCTATGCATTACATGCGGACCTCGGGTATCGATCTCAGTGCAGTAGAGCAGGTAGACACCAATACTGGCCTCGCTGTCATCACTGTTTCCGCCGACGGCGAGAACACCATCGTCATTTCCCCCGGCGCTAACGCTCAAGTCGACTCAGATTTTGTCGCCGCTCGCGCCTCCACCATCGCCGATGCCGACATTGTTCTCCTACAAGGTGAAATCCCTGCTTCCGGTTTTCAAGCCGCAGTAGAACACAGCAATGGACGCGTCGTGGTTAACCTCGCCCCTGTTGTCCAAGTCGACCGTGAAAGCCTGCTGCAAGCCAATCCGCTTCTTGCCAATGAGCACGAGGCTGGTCTCATTTTAGAGCAGCTCGGTCTTCCCTCCGATGGCACCCCTCACGAGCTTGCTCACCGACTTATTGAGGCTGGCTTCCGCTCCGTAGTCTTAACCCTTGGCGCGCGTGGAGCGTACGTAGCCACCCCAGAAGGCGGCACGGATATACCTACCCCACGCGTGACCACCATAGATACCACCGGTGCTGGCGACGCCTTCGCCGGCGCGTTGTGCTCCCGACTCTTGCAGGGCGACTCACTCATCGATGCGGCCTCATTCGCTGCCCGCGTCGGAGCTTTCGCTACAACCGGCAATGGAGCACAGCCTTCTTACCCAACTACTTCTTCACGCTTACCGGAGGTGGACAATGCGTAAATCTGGAATCCTCAACCCTGCACTCGCCAGCGCCGTTGCTCGCCTTGGGCACACCGATACTTTCGTCATCGCGGATTGCGGGCTTCCCATACCGCAGGATGTGACAGTTATTGATTTGACGTTAACCTTTGGCATCCCTTCCTTCGGCGATACGCTTTCCGCGTTACTCGCCGAAGTAGTAGTAGAGGCAGCCACGATTGCGGATTCCACTCCGCCAGAGGTTCGGACGCTGCTTCCCAGCATCCCACTTACGGAAGTCGCGCACGAGGAGCTCAAACGTCAAGTCGCCGACGCCTCTTTCGTGGTGCGCACTGGGTCAACAACGCCGTTTTCCAATGTGATCTTTCGCTCCGGCGTGCCCTTTTAAAACACCTTTCGATCCTTCCAAAAAGCACGCACTCCCAACTCGCTACTGACCAGCTGGGCGCAGGTGGATGACATCACCCGCGGAGTAGTACTCACCGCCGACGTTGATACGGCCGTCGTCCGCCACGCCCTCAACAGTGCCGGTCACATCGCCCGTCGGGGCTTCGAGGCGGACTTCCTGACCAATCGAAGAACAAACCTTGCGGTAATCAGCCATGAGCTGCGGATCCTGCTTCTCCCATTGGGTGATGCGGTGGCGCAGGTTCTTCAGCACGGTGATGGCCAGCTCGGTGCGGTCGGTATCAAGCCCCTCGAGCGCGAGAGAGGTTGCGGCCTCGATGGGCAGTTCCTCCCTCGTCAACGTCACGTTGATGCCCATGCCCACGACCACGCGGGCTGAGGGCGGATTAGCGGCCTCTGTCTTCGGGGCGATTTCGGCCTTATTCACTTCAGCTTTGTTGATTTCAGCTTTGTTGATCTCTGCCTTGTTGACTTCTGTCTTGGAGACCTCCGTCTTCGGAGCAGACTTGAAGGCCTCACCCACCGGACCGGCCTCCGCGAGGATGCCGCAGAGCTTCTTGCCGTCGATCTGCACGTCATTCGGCCACTTGAGTACCGCTCCCTCGACGGTATCCGTCACGGCCAAACCTGCGGCTAGAGGCAGGGTGCCCAAGTGGTCGAGCGAATCCGGAAGGATGAGCACGGAGAAAATGAGCTGGGATCCAGCCGGACTCACCCACTGACGGCCCAAGCGGCCTTTGCCGGACACCTGCTCGTTGGCGAGCAGCACGGTGCCATCGGCAACCTTCTCCGCCTCCATGAGATCGGTGTTGGTCGAGCCAGTGGACTCGGTGTAATCGATGACGGAAAAATCACCGTCGAGAGCTTCGCGGATGCGGTCAAGATTTAGAGCTGTCATACTGCCAACCCTACCCGCCGTTAGTACTCGACCACGCGCACTGTGTCCGCAGCGAGTGCTAGTGTATGTGCATGGCAAAGGTCACTTTTGAGAACGTCGGCATCACCTATCCCCGCGCCGAGAACCCCACGGTCAAAGACCTCAATCTCGAGATCGCGGATGGCGAGTTTCTAGTCCTCGTCGGCCCGTCCGGCTGCGGTAAGTCCACTACCCTGCGCGCCCTCGCAGGACTTGAACCGGTCTCCAGCGGCCGCATCCTCATCGATGGCAAAGACGTCACGGGGCTCGAGCCCGGCGAGCGCGATATCGCCATGGTCTTCCAGAACTACGCCCTCTACCCGCACCTCACCGTGGCCCAGAACATGGGCTTCGCCCTCAAGCTGGCCAAGATGCCCAAGGCTGAAATCAAAGCCAAGGTAGAGGAAGCCGCGAAGACTCTAGGGTTAACGGAGTACCTGGAGCGTAAGCCGAAGGATCTATCCGGTGGCCAGCGCCAGCGCGTCGCCATGGGCCGCGCCATCGTGCGCGAGCCCAAGGCATTCCTCATGGATGAGCCGCTATCTAACCTGGATGCCAAGCTGCGCGTGCAAACCCGTGCGGAGCTGGCCAGCCTCCAGCAGCGCCTCGGCACCACCACCGTCTACGTCACCCACGACCAGGTGGAGGCCATGACCATGGGAGACCGCGTCGCCGTGCTCAAGGACGGTGTCCTGCAGCAGGTTGCACCGCCGCGCGAGCTGTACGACTCCCCCGCTAACGAATTCGTCGCCGGCTTCATCGGCTCCCCCGCGATGAACATCTTTGACTACAACGGTGGCCGCGTTGGCGTTCGCCCAGAGAAGATGTTCATCAACAAGGGACCGGTGGGCTTCCAAGGCACCGTGGAATTCGTAGAAGAGCTAGGCTCCGAGTCCTTCGTCTACGTCATGGTGGGTGAGCAGCGCTTCGTTGCCCGCGCGAGCGATAACGTTCCACAGCGCGGGGACAACGTCGTCCTCACCTTCAACCCCCGGGAGGCGCACCGCTTCGATCCTGAAACCGGACAGCGCATCGAGGTTTAAGAAGAATCAGGGGTAGTTTTACCCCCATTTTGAGTGAATTAAACGTCAAAACCACGTGCACTGTGGGGGTGATCCCCTATTTTGAAGTCACCAGAAGTTTTCCGAAAGGTGAATACTCCATGAAGAAGCCGTTTCTCCCTAGCTCGCTGCGCTCTGTCCGCCGCGGCGTAGTCGTTACCACCGCTGCCCTTGCTCTGACCTTGGCGGGTTGCTCGTCGAGCGACGAGGGATCGTCGTCAAGCGCTGGCTCCGATGCCGCCTCGACGGATGGTGACGGCCGCGGCCCCATCACCTTTGCCATGGGCAAGAACGATACCGACAAGATCACGCCCATCATCGAGGCATGGAACGCCGAGCACCCAGATGAGAAGGTCGAGCTCAAGGAGCTCGCCGGCGAGGCCGACGCTCAGCGCGAGACCCTCGTGCAGTCCCTGCAGGCGGGCAACTCTGACTACGATGTCATGGCGCTGGACGTGGTCTGGACCGCGGACTTCGCCGCTAACCAGTGGCTGGCACCGTTGACCGGTGACCTCGAGGTGGATACCTCCGGACTGCTGGAGCCCACCGTGGAATCCGCCACCTACAACGACACTCTCTACGCGCTGCCGCAGAACACCAACGGCCAGCTGCTCTTCCGCAACACCGAGTTGGCGGACAAGGCTCCGGAGAAGTTCGACGACATCGCTTCTGCTTGTGAGGCCATCAAGGGTGATGCTTCCTGCCTGACCACCCAGCTCAAGCAGTACGAGGGTCTCACCGTGAACACCGCCGGCTTCATCGAGGGCTGGGGCGGCTCCATCCTGGATGACGAGGGCAACGTCGCCGTTGACTCGGACGAGGCGAAGGAAGGCCTGCAGGCGCTTGTCGACGCCTACGAGGACGGCACCATCTCCAAGGACTCCACCGCCACAACGGAGGAGGAGACCAACCTTGCTTTCACTGAGGGCAAGACCGCTTTTGCCATCAACTGGCCGTACATGTACACCAACGCCGAAGAGGCTGGCGTGAAGTTTGAGGTCCAGCCGCTGGTGGGCAAGGACGGCGTCGGTGTGTCTACCCTCGGTGGCTACAACAACGGCATCAATATCAACTCCGAGCACAAGGCTACGGCCCTGGACTTCATGAAGTTCATCATCAACGAGGAGAACCAGAAGTCCTTCGCCGAGGCTTCCTTCCCGCCGGTGCTGGCTTCCATCTACGACGATGACTCCTTGGTCGAGGAGTTCCCGTACCTGCCGGCTCTGAAGGAATCCCTGGAGAACGCCGCACCGCGTCCGGTCTCCCCGTTCTACACCGCCATCTCCAAGGCGGTGCAGGATAACGCCTACGCGGCACTGACCGCGGGCAAGTCCGTCGATGACGCCACGAAGGATATGAAGGCAGCCATCGAAGCCGCTTCGCAGGGTTAATTTCCCAGCGTGCATGGGGGCGCGAGTAAGTCCACGTGACTTGCCCGCGCCTCCTTCTGCGATCCGGGCTCTTTTCTCCCAGAGGAAGTCCGGGCTACCCGCTATGATTTCCCCAACCCCCGTTAAACCCCTTCTCCCCCTATGAATTAGAAAGGCAGGCACCGCATGGCTGGAGCACCGCCTACCGTGCAGCCCCGCAGACAGTACCTGCGTGTGGCCGCGCTCATCGCACCGGCGCTGATAGCGCTGGCTGTGGTCATCGGCTACCCCATTGTGCGCGCTGTGATGCTGTCCTTCCAGGGCAACAAACGGCTGAACCCGACTACGGGTGTGTTCGAGGAAGGCTCCTTCGCCGGCCTTGAGAACTACCTTTACTGGATTACCAATCGCTGCATGTCAGCCACTGGCCAGGCCACCGCGTGCCCTGACGGTGTCATCGCCACCGATTTCTGGCCGGCTGTGAAGATCACTCTCTTTTTCACCGTGGTCACGGTTGCCCTGGAGACCATCCTGGGCATGTTCATGGCGCTGGTGATGAACGGTGAGTACCGCGGTCGCGGCCTCGTGCGCGCGGCAGTGCTGGTTCCCTGGGCTATCCCCACCGCGGTGACCGCGAAGCTGTGGCAGTTCATGTTCGCGCCGGATGGCATCGTCAACGCGCTCGTCGGCACGCGCATCGCGTGGACCACAGACCCGTTCTATGCCCGTCTCGCGGTGATTATCGCCGACGTGTGGAAGACCGCCCCCTTCATGGCGTTGCTCATCCTGGCTGGTTTGCAGATGATTCCGCGCGATGTCTACGATGCCGCCCGCGTGGACGGCGCTTCGCGCATCCAAACCTTCTTCACCATCACCCTGCCGCTGGTACGCCCGGCGCTCATGGTGGCGATCCTCTTCCGCACGCTGGATGCACTGCGCATGTACGACCTGCCGGTCATCATGATCTCGGCCTCCTCCAACTCCCCGACAGCGACCATTTCCCAGCTCGTCGTGGAGGACATGCGCCAGGGCCACTTCAACTCGGCCTCCGCGTTGTCCACGCTCATCTTCCTGCTTATCTTCACCGTCGCGTTCATCTTGGTGCGCTTCCTCGGCGCTGATGTCTCCGGTACTGCCCGCCAGAAGAAGGAGAAGAAGTCATGAAAAAGATCGGCCATTACCTAGGCATCCTCTTCATCATGTTCTGGGGGCTCGCACCCTTCTATTGGATGGTCGTCACCGCCCTGCGGCACAAGTCCCATACCTTCGACACCACCCCGTGGCCCACGCATGTGACCCTCGATAATTTCCGGGATGCATTAGCCACGGACAAGGGCAATGACTTCCTCAATGCCTTAGGGAACTCTTTGCTCATCTCCCTGGCCACGACCGCGGTGGCGGTCCTCATCGGCGTGTTTACCGCCTATGCCTTGGCGCGCTATGACTTCCCGGGTAAGGGCGTTGTCACCGGCATCATTCTGGCCGCCTCGATGTTCCCGGCCATCGCGCTGGTAACCCCGCTATTCCAGCTCTTCGGCAACCTCGAATGGATCGGTACCTACCGCGCGATGATCATCCCGAATATCTCCTTCGCGCTGCCCCTGACGGTCTACACGCTGCTGAGCTTCTTCCGCCAGCTGCCCTGGGAACTGGAGGAGGCCGCTCGCGTGGACGGTGCTTCCCGCGGTCAGGCCTTCCGCCTGGTGCTCCTGCCCTTGGCTGCGCCGGCACTGTTTACTACGGCTATCATCGCCTTCATCACCACGTGGAACGAGTTCATGCTGGCCAAGCAGCTCTCCACCACCGCCACCGAGCCGGTGACCGTGGCCATCGCACGCTTCTCCGGCCCCTCAGCCTTCGAGTACCCCTACGCCGCCACCATGGCTGCGGGCGCGCTGGTGACTGTTCCGCTGATCATCATGGTGCTCATCTTCCAGCACCGCATCGTCGCCGGCCTCACCGCCGGAGGTGTTAAGGCCTAATGCGCCGCGCACTGCTGTGGGACACCGCGCTGGGATTCGTTGGCTTCTTCGCCTTCCTGGCGCTGGTGCAGGCAGTTCTCAATCTTTTTCACCCCTCCCCCGCCATCTGGCCGGGGCTCCTCGCGGGCGCGCTGTGCCTGGCGGAGTATCTGCTGTGGCGGGCTAAACGGAAGGATCTCCGATGAGCTGGCACGACAACGCCATTTTCTACCAAGCCCTCGTGGGCTCGTACAAGGACACCACCGGCGAAGGCGTGGGCACGCTGCGCGGGGTTATTGAGAAGCTTGACTACCTCAAGTGGCTTGGCGTTGACTGCCTGTGGCTTTCCCCGTTCTATGCTTCCCCGCTGCGCGATGACGGCTATGACATCGCCGATTACTACTCCATCCACCCTGACTACGGCACGATGGAGGACTTCGACGAGCTCGTCGCCGAGCTCCACGCGCGCGGCATGCGCCTCATGACGGATCTCGCGTTTAACCACACCTCTACCGATCACCCGTGGTTCCAAGCCTCCCGAACCGATCCGGAAGGGCCCTATGGGGACTATTATGTGTGGGGCGATGATCCCCTGCGCTACCCCGAGATCCGCATCATCTTCACCGATACGGAGACCTCGAATTGGGCATGGGACCCGGAGCGCAAGCAGTTTTACTTCCACCGCTTCTACTCCCACCAGCCGGACCTGAACTACGACAACCCGAAAGTCCACGAGGAAATTTTCAAGATCCTCTCCTTCTGGTTGGACAAGGGGGTGGATGGCTTCCGCCTCGATGCCATCGCCTACCTCTACGAACGCGATGGACTGGGCGGCGAGTCTCTGCCGGAGACGGTCGAATTTGTGGAGAAGGTCCGCGCCTTCATCAACGAGAACTACCCCGAGGCCATCATGATCGCGGAGGCCAACCAGCCACCGGTGGAAACCATGGAGTTCTACGGCACGGGCAACCGCTTCCACATGGTCTTCAACTTCCCAGTGATGCCGCGGCTTTACCAGGCGCTGGCGCTGGGTGATGCCACACCGGTCTACGACATCATGGCGGAGCTTCCGGAACTGCCCGAAGGCTGCCAGTGGGGAACCTTCCTGCGCAACCACGACGAGCTGACCCTAGAGATGGTCAACGCGGACCAGCGCGCGATCATGTACGAGCACTACCTGCCCGATGATCAGATGCGCGCCCACGTGGGCATCGCGCGGCGCCTTGCCCCGCTGCTGGGCAATGATTACCGCAAGATTGAGCTTTTTTATTCACTACTCATGACCCTGCCGGGCGCTCCCTTTCTGTACTACGGCGATGAGATTGGGATGAACGATGCCCCCGAGCTGCCTGACCGCGATGCTGTGCGCACGCCCATGCAGTGGGAGCCGGGCGAGGGTGCAGGCTTCACTACGTCCGCCCACCCGCGCCGGCCCATCGTCGGCGGCGTAGGGGTTTCGGTAGAGGAGCAGCTTGCCGACGATGACTCGCTCCTCCACCGCCTGCGCGGGCTGATCCAGCAGCGTAAGGCACATCCGGAGCTCGGTACCGCGCCCTTTGAGGCCGTAGAGACCGGCTATGCGGGCGTGCTGGGATTCCAGCGCGGTGAGTTGTTGTGCCTGCACAACTTCACGGATCAGACCGTCGACTTAGGCCCTGTGGAGCTGGGCCCCTATGGCTACGCTTGGCTGCCTGTAGAGGCCTAAAAGACACTTCGTAACTCACCTCACATTTCCCGCTAGGTTAACTAAAAGTTAACTCGCCGTGAATGAAAGCTAGCTTTTGGAGGATTTTACCTATATAGTTGGTTCAACCCCATGATGCGGACAGCCGCATCATTACGACAAGAAATAGAGAGGTGAGCCAAATGAATACCCTGACCGGATTCCTTTCCGCCATCACTAACGAATTCAAGAGTGCCACCGGAATCAACCTTGACACGGTGCACCCGGCGCCACTGGTGTCGCACATCGCTGAAGATCTGCTCAAGCACGGTCTCATCCCAGCCACCCACACGGACATCGAAGAGTCCTACGCCACACTTACGGGCACCTTCCCCAAGGAAGAGGATCTCGTAGATGCCGAACTCTTCCTCTACAGCCTCGGTTGGCTGGCAGACACCCCCGAATAAAACCACATAACCTAAGCCTCGCCCCCTTTTACGGGGCGAGGCTTTTTCATTGAGTCACCTTTCGACGCCCCTCACTACACACCCACTACACTGACCCACATGCACCCGACGCGCCGTATGCGAGGATTCCCTCACCTTTTACACCACCATTCACCTGCACAAACGTGAACTGTGAGAGAAATCACCCGCGTGCCGCTATACATTCCTATACAAAACTTCTCTACACTGTCGAAACATGACTATTTCCTCACATTTGTCGGAGCTTGACTCCCTGAGCGCCGACACCACCGCAGGCAAGATCGCTGAACTGAAGAGGCGTCGCGAAGCAGCGGCGCAGCCCATGGGCGAACAGGCCCACGAAAAGGTCCGCGCCCAGGGCCGCCTCACCGCCCGGGATCGCTTGGACTACCTCCTCGATGAAGGTTCCTTCGTCGAGACTGACATGCTCGCCGTGCACCGCACCACGGACTTCGGTATGGGCAAGAAGCGCCCGGTCACTGACGGCATCGTCACCGGCTGGGGCACCATCGACGGCCGCGAGGTCTGCATCTTCTCCCAGGACGGAACCGTCTTCGGAGGCGCCCTCGGCGAGGTCTACGGCGAGAAGATGATCAAGATCATGGAGCTGTCCATCACTACCGGTCGTCCACTCATCGGCCTGTACGAAGGCGCCGGCGCCCGCATCCAGGACGGTGCCGTCTCCCTGGACTGGATTGCCAAGACCTTCTACCAAAACGTCAAGGCCTCCGGCGTCGTCCCGCAGATCTCCGTCATCATGGGCGCCTGCGCCGGCGGCAACGCCTACTCCCCTGCGCTGACCGACTTCGTCGTGATGGTGGATGAGAAGTCCAAGATGTTCGTCACCGGGCCCGACGTCATCAAGACCGTCACCGGCGAGGAGATCTCCCAAGAGGAACTCGGCGGCGCCGGAGTCCACATGCACAAGTCGGGCACCTCGCACTACACCGCTTCTAGCGACGAGGAAGCACTGGATTGGGTCCACGACCTGCTGACCTACCTGCCTTCCAATAACCGCCAGCTGACACCGGCTGAGCCCTACGAGGAGCTGGGCGAAGAGACTGCCAATGACCTCCTGCTGGATGAAATCATCCCGGACTCCCCGAACCAGCCCTATGACGTCAAGGAAGTCATCGAAACCCTCACCGATGACGGCGATTACCTGGAGATCCAGGCTGATCGCGCCGATAACGTGGTGACCGCCTTCGGCCGCATCGAGGGCCAGACCGTGGGCTTTGTGGCCAACCAACCGCAGGTTTTCGCCGGCTGCCTCGACATTGATTCCTCCGAGAAGGCCGCCCGCTTCGTGCGCACCTGCGATGCCTTTAACATCCCGATCATCATGCTGGTCGACGTTCCCGGCTTCCTCCCCGGCGCCGATCAGGAACACGATGGCATCCTGCGCCGCGGCGCCAAGCTTCTCTACGCCTACGCCGAGGCCACGGTTCCGAAGATCACCGTCACCCTGCGCAAGGCCTACGGTGGTGCCTACTGCGTGATGGGTTCCAAGGGCCTCGGCGCGGACGTCAACCTGGCGTGGCCCACCGCCCAGATCGCCGTCATGGGCGCAGCCGGCGCCGTCGGCTTCATCTACCGCAAGGAGATCAAGGCAGCCCACGAAAAGGGCCTCGACGTGGCTGAGCTGACCAAGTCCTTCGAGCGCGAGTATGAAGACCACATGCTCAACCCGTATAAGGCAGCGGAGCGCGGGCTTATCGACGCCGTCATTCTCCCCTCCGAAACCCGCAGTGCAATTGCCAAAAACTTGCGCTTCTTCGCCGACAAGAACGTCGCGCGCCCGGCGCGTAAGCACGGCAACATCCCGCTCTAACGCGCACTCGGATCGGCACAGATTAGTACAGAAGACGCACTGTATTACACTAGTGTCCCATGACTGACTTGAAGACGACCGCTGGCAAGATCGAGGACCTCAGCGCCAAGCTCACCGAGTCCCGTGCGCCGCAGGGAGAGGTCCCTGCGGCTCGCAGCGCCATCGAGGCGCTCTTCGATGCCGGATCCTTCGTAGAGACCGACGCGCTTGCTCGCCACCGCTCCACCGAGTTCGGCCGCGAGCACGTCCGGCCCTACACCGACGGTGTCGTCACCGGTTTCGGCACCGTGGACGGCCGCAAGGTCTGCGCTTATGCGCAGGACGCCTCGCTGTTCGACGGCACCATGGGCGAGGTCTACGGCGAAAAGGTCACCAAGCTCTACGACCTCGCCATTAAGACCGGCGTGCCCATCGTCGCGCTCGTCGCCAGCGACAAGCCCCGCGCCCAGGAAGGCATCGTCTCCTCCGCCATGCAGGCCCGCATCCTGGCCCGCGCTACCACCGCTTCCGGCCTCATCCCGCAGGTCACGGCGGTCTACGCAGACTCGAAGGAGGCCTCGCTCGTAGCCGCGTTGTCCGATGTAGTCATCGCTCCGGACGGTGACCTGCAGGCGGACGGGGAGCACGAGGTGAGCGTCGCCAAGCGCGTGCTCTCCTACCTGCCTTCCAATAACCGTGCCGCCGCTCCCCGCACCGAGGCCACCATCGTGTCGGGTTCGGTGGAGGAGAACATCACCGACGCCGACCACGCCCTCGATACCCTCGTGGGCGATGACGGCGCCGTCGATCTCGCCGACGTGGTCACCGCCACCTGTGAGGATGTTTTCGAGCTCGGCGCCCAGGTGCGCGGTGTCTTCACCGGCTTCGGCCGCGTGGAGGGCCGCACGGTGGGCTTCATCGCCAACCGCGACACCCTCGACGCGGAAGCTGCCGCCAAGGCCGCGCGTTTCATCCGCCTCTGCGATGCCTTCAATACTCCCATCATCGAGTTCGTCGATACTCCGGCACTGGACGTGGAGAAGGCGGCGCTGGCCAAGCTGGTGCACGCCTACTCCGCGGCGAGCGTGGGCAAGATCAGCGTCATCGTCCGCCGCGCGCACGGTACCGGATACATCGCCTTCGGCTCCAAGGAGCTCGGCGCGGATCTGTCCTATGCGTGGCCGACGGCCGAGATCGCCGTGGCCGATGCCCCCGCACTGGCCTCCGAGCTAGAGCTGAGCGAGGAGGAGGCCGCCGCCTACCTGACCCCGTACCAGGCCGCTGAGCGCGGTCTCGTCGATTCCGTTATTACCCCGGCAGCCACGCGTGGCTCCCTCATTGAGGGCCTGCGCCTGCTGGATCGCAAGATTATTCCGACCCTGCCGAAGAAGCACGGCAATATCGTTTTGTAGAGGTGTCCAATGACCGCTTCCCTGTTTACCGTTCTGCGCGGCAACCCCACCGACGCTGAGGTGGCGGCCCTATCCACGGTGCTCAGCCAGCTCGACTCTGAGGCGCGCGCCAAGGCCGCCGATACCCGCTCTGAGCGCGACCTGTGGGGACAGCCGGGTGACGTATTCAACCCGTCCGCCTTCCGCAACGTCCGCTACTACTAAGCGCATGCGCCTGGTTCTGGCCTCCCAGTCCCCCTCCCGCCTGTCCATCCTGCGGGGTGCGGGCGTGGAACCCGTCATCGCCCCGGCTCACGTGGACGAGCGCGCCATCGAGGAGCGCCTGGCGGGTGCTGAGCCCGCCGAAATCGTCTGTGCCTTGGCTACTGCTAAGGCGGAGGCCATTGCTGCCGACTATCCCGAGGACGTCGTGGTGGGTGGGGATTCAATGCTGCTTCTCGACGGCTCCCTCCAAGGCAAACCCCACACCCCCGAGGCCACCGTGGAACGCTGGCACGCGCAGGCCGGGCGTACCGCGGAACTCATCACCGGACATTGCGTGCTCTACGGCGAGGAGCGCTTCGTTGAAGCCTCACGCACCACGGTGCACTTTGCCCAGGCCTCGGACGCCGATATCGAGGCCTACGCCCGCACCGGCGAGCCGCTGGAATGCGCCGGCGCCTTTACCTTGGAAGCCCTCGGCGGCTGGTTCATCGACCGCATTGAGGGCGATCCTTCCTCCGTCATCGGGCTTTCGCTGCCGGTGCTGCGCCGCGCGCTGTATTCCTTTGGGCTCAACGTTTCCGGCTTCTGGGTTTAATCAAACCTATTGACTGGATTTTTAATCACCGATATTATGTGATTCACATTTCACTGCATGCGAGAGAGCGGAATTAGATCCTGCAATCTACAGGTTTTAAATCGCTTCAGGAACTCGCACAGAGCTTAAGTAAGGAATTTGGAGTACACCATGTCCTCATTGCTGCATCAGTAATTTCTATTTGACACACCGCTGCTTTCGACGGGTCAATATTTCACCGCCGAGAGAATTGTCTACCTCGAAATTCCGACGCTGGGTTCATGCTGCGCGCATGAGTTTCCAGTCGCGGTTGTCAAAACATAGAGAGAACCGATGCAAGATCACAATACTACTGGTGGAAATTTTTGGACTATTGTACGCAAGAGTCATCCCGATTACTTACGGTGGTTCTTCGCCGACACAACAAGCGCTTTAGGCTCATCCCTCATTGCCATCCCTGTTTCACTTGCGAGCTTCTACCTCACTGGAAGTCTAAGCCAAGCAGGTCTCATCGGAGCAGCAAGCTCAGCTGGCTCCATGATCATGACCATCCCAGCCGGAATGATCATTGATCGCTTCGATAAGAAGAATCTGCTTCTCCTTTACGGCCTGAGTCAGATTGCTATCTGGTCTTCCTTTTCCCTACTCCTCTGCCTGGGTAAATTCGCCTTCATCTCCTTATTCTTCTTCAGCGTTTTTGCTGGGATGATTACAGGCACCTTCGGAGGGCTAACCAACGCCATTCTAAGATTCATCATCCCAGAGAATCTACTTGTCCAAGCACAGGGCCGTAACCAAACTCGAGACAACATTATCTGGATGGTCGGATTACCCTTGGGAGGCCTCCTTTACGGACTCGCCCCGGTTATTCCTTTTATTACGCAAGCCCTGTCAGGGCTTGGTCCCGTATATGCTTCAAGGAGCATCAATGCAAACCTAGGTGAAACAATCAGCGGCCCAAGATATTCATTTAAAGAGTTCTGGTCCGATAGCAAATATTCTTTGGCTTGGATTTGGAAATATCCGGTGCTCCGGGCAATTTTCAGCATCGATTTATGCTCGAATTTTGCCAATTTTTTCCTCATCGCGTCCATAGATCTATGGTTGGCCTATCTTAAAGTTGATGGCTGGATAATCGGCTTAACTTCAACCATGTTTACCCTAGGCATGATTGTTGGAGGATTTTTTCAGGACCACCTCATCAAGCGATTACCTGGAAGAAACATAATCCGAGCAACCATGCTCTGGGAATTAATGTGGTACATATTTCTTCTCGTGTTTTCCCATTATTGGCCGCTTATCGCAGTCGCAGCATTTTTCATCGTCATTCCCTCGATCGCATGTAACTCGTACTCTGGTGGACTACTTGCGTTATCTGCACCCCCTGAAAAGATAGGTAAGTGCTCGGCAGGAGCACGCCTAATGATGGGACTACTTCCAATCATCGCCTCCACCAGCGCAGGCGTTCTTCTTTCTGCAATTGGTTTTCAGGCAAGCATGGCACTATGTGTTCTGTGCTCGGTTATCTCTTGCTTGATAGTGGCGGGTTCAGTCTTACGCGCACTACCTAAAGCAACCGAGTTCAATTCCCTCCCAGTTCTCGAGTAACCCTTATGACGTATACGAACGCTTCAAAGCCTTCGCGGCGCCAGTCGGACCCCAGCCTTAGCCTCGACTAGTCGTATCCAAGCTCGCCCCCTCTGGTGGCCTCACTGCCACATGGCTAGAGTGGGGCGGCATGGAAATGAAAGACATGCTCGCTCCCCCACCCATCAATCTGCCCGCCGATCCGGGTGCTGACAGCACCGCTGATCTCACCGCGGGAATTGTCGCCCACCCAGATTCCCCGCTGCTCTGGGCGCTGCTGGCGGAGCAAGAACTAGACAAGAACAAGGGCGCTGAGCCCACCGCATTCATCACCGCCTACGCCTATGCGCGCACCGGCTACCACCGCAGCCTCGACCGCCTGCGCGGCAATGGGTGGAAGGGCTGGGGCCCTGTCCCCTTCTCTCACGAACCAAACCAAGGCGTACTGCGCGCGATTGCCGCACTGGGCCATGCCGCGAAGGCCATCGGTGAGGACGCAGAATATGACCGCATCCGCCAGATGCTCTCCGATGCCGACCCCGAGTGCGTCGCTACGCTACTGGATTAAGCACATGGTTCTAGTCACCTGGTTCTACTCAAAAGGTTTAGTTGGGGGCAAGTAAACCATCTAGGAGGCCACAGATGGTTTGTTTGGGGGCACATGAACCATCTGACCTGAACCATACGACTGAAACCAACTGTGGTGGCTACCGGAATTCTCAGACAGCCCCTCCTACATGTAAAAATCCCGCGGACCTCGAATGTGAGGCCGCGGGATTAGCGTGTCTGCGAAAAGCGCAGCGCGTGAGACCACCTATTCCTTATCGCTATCGCCATCCGCCTGAGAGACAAGGTCTCCGGTGTTCTGCGCGGTGCGGATGTTCGCCACGAAGAACTCCAAGATCAAACGGAACTGAATGACGTAGAAAAGGAACGCGATTCCGCCACCGATGACAGCGCCCAGGAACGTCAAGATTCCGATGAGAAAGCTGTCAGTGAAAGCAAAGAAGGAGAAGAGGATCATTCCCGCCCATGCTGCCCCTGCCACGATGACGAGCAGCAGGTAGATGAAGGAGGAGAACTTCAGGGTGACGAAGTCATTGAAGGAGAAGTCAAACAGCGCCTTGAAGAAGCCAGCGCCCTTGGAGGGGCTGCCGCCCTGTGAATTCTGCTGTGGGTAGTCCTGCTGCGGGGAGGCGGCAAAGGGCGAGTTGTTCTGCTGACCAAAGCCCTGCTGATCCTGCGTGCCGAAAGCCTGCTGTTCTTGGGCGCCGAAACCTTGCTGGCCTTGTGCCCCAAATCCTTGGTTCTGTTGGGGGTAGCCACCAAAGCCGGAGGTTGAGTGGGAAGCCGTGGTTCCAAAGCCCTCTCCCGACTGCTGACCAAAGCCATGGTCTTGGTGCGACTCCGACGGGGTGCCGTAGCCATAGCCCTGGTTAGAAAATCCCTGGCTGCCATAACCCTGGTTGTCGTAGCCCTGATTACCGTAGTTCTGGCCGCCATAGCTTTGGTTCGAGTTCACGGAGTCCGCAGCGTGATCAGCGCCAGCATTGTGAGCGCCAGCATTGTGATCGGTGCCAGCGTTGTGCTCGGCGCTGGAGTTCTGCGCCGCACCCGCGTCGCTGTCGGCATTGTACGAGCCGTAGGAAGCGCCAAAGGTACCGTGAGAGGCTTGGGAATCTTGCCCGCCGAAGGTTTCGGAAGCAGGGACAGAGGAGCTGGAAGAGTGCTCGGTGCCAGACTCCGTGCTGTTCTTCGCCGAATCATAGGCCGAGTCCGCGGCGGAATCGGAGGACGCATTAAAGCCCGAACCGGACGCGTCAAAGCCGCGATTCTCAGCATCCGGCTGCGCACCCTGGGGAGCGGAATAACCGAATCCAGACGAGTCGGCGGAGCCCTCGGAGTAGTCGCCATATCCTGCCTGGCCACCCCAGCCGAAACCGGAGTTCGATGCCTGGCTACCCCACGCGGACGCAGCGTCATCGTTGCCTGACTGGGAGCTATCGTAACCGCCGAAGCTGCTGTAACCGTTGTTCCCGGCGTTCTCACCGTTGGACCCGTTGACGTGGTTATCGCTGTTATCGCCGTTCTCACCAAACTGGTTGGGGTTCGTCATTTTTTCGTTAGACCTTTCGGAGAATCATCGAAATTCGCAGCGCGCTACAGCACTACAATGGCGTAATTTTTACCCCTCCGAACGTACCTGAGATCTCGCTCACCGGCAGCGCGGCTTGGGGAACACGCCCCAGAAAACGACAGTTCCCCCGCCGCAGGCGGGGGAACAATCACAAGCTTGTGCTCAAAGGCTAGTGCGCAGCAACACGCTTAGGCGTGCTTGGCCTCCACGCGCTTGATGGCCTCAGCAGCCACCTTCTCCTGGATGCCCATGTCCAGCTCAGAGGTGAAGCCCACGCAGGAGCAGTTAATCTCACCAAGGACGTAGGTGTCCTCACCATTCTCACCATCAGCCAGCATGAAGTCCGCAGTCCAGATCAGCGGGATGTTGTCGCCACCGAGCTTCTCAGCGATGACCGGGCGGACGTCAGCGAACATGTCGACCAGCTCCTGCCACTCCTCCGGCTTCTGGTAGGTGTACTTGGCACCGGAGAACAGGGTGGCGGAGAAGGCGTCGCCGCCCTCGGCCGGCTTCTTGTGCACCACGAAGACCGGATCTGGGCCCACGAGAAGAATGCGGATCTCGCCTTCGACGATGCGCGGCATGAAGCGCATGTCCACGAGCATGCCGTTGTCACCCACGATGTACTGGTCGCAGAAGTCCATGAACTCGCCGAGCTCGCGCTCCTCAGTGTGGTTGTCCACAGCCTCGGTGCACTTGATCTTGGTGTCGAGCGGCAGTGCGGTGCCCGGCTCGACGGACTCGGCCAGCTTCTCGTCGGCAAGGCGCACGCGCCAGATGCCGGAGCCGGTGGAGCCACGGTTCTGCTTGAGCACGCGCTCACCGTAGGACAGCGAGGTCGGGAAGGTCTTGTGGAAGGACTCGACGTCGTAGTAGGCGGCGGTGTCAGCCGGAACCAGGTCCGTGTCATTGAGCTTGACCAAGGCATCCTTAGCGCCGTAGGCCATCATCTCGTACGGGGTGGACATGCCGACCAGTCCGGCCTCGGACACCTTGGTGAGCAGATCGAAGTAGCCCTTCTCACCGCCCGGGATGTTGCCCGGGTTCACGCGGGAGATGTAGGCATCGAAGTTCTCCGATACATACTCGAAGAGCTTCTCGGACCACTCAGGGCGGTAGAACACGACCTCGGCGTGCCAACCTGCATCCTTGATGCAGTCGACGATCGGCATGGTGTCCTTACGGTGTCCGTTGATCTGCTTATCGGATCCGCCCTCAACCTCGAAGACGACGATTGCTTTGTGCACAGTGATTCCCTTCCACTAGGGGGTTAGTGAGTGTCACTTCTTAAAATAACCCAGGTTGGACCCTCGCGCTCACCTAGAAAAGCACCCCCGAAAAGGCATAAAAAGCAAGCGTACCGCACTTTTTGGCCGCTGACCTGCACGCTTGTTATAACCAGTGAACGTGCAGCAGCGCTAACTGCAGAAGAAATGTATCCAACACCACAAATACGCCTCCCCCGTGACCACATGTCCGCCCAGCACGCTAGAGTTGAACCGAACGTTCCCCCTCAACGAGAAAGGCAGGTGGACCGTGGCCGAATTCGACCCGAATCCCCCTTTCCAGGAATACGCGCACCCTGAGCGCCTCGTGTCCGCACCGTGGCTGTCCGCGCGAC
This sequence comes from Corynebacterium sp. HMSC076G08, assembly GCF_001811515.1. Lineage (NCBI taxonomy): Bacteria > Bacillati > Actinomycetota > Actinomycetes > Mycobacteriales > Corynebacteriaceae > Corynebacterium > Corynebacterium sp. HMSC076G08. Next base: position 33,189 of record NZ_KV805014.1, read on the forward strand.
TGGGCATCAACGGCCTCCACGTCATCGAGGTTGATGAGGACTCACTCCTCTACGACATCGGCCACATCCCCACCGCGATCCGCATCAACGTCCAAACTGAGCTGCTCGACAGCACAGCGAGGGACATTATCAGCGCAGAGGATTTCACCGCACTCCTCCGCTCCAAGGGTATTGAGCGCGACGACACCGTCGTCCTCTACGGCGACAAGTCCAACTGGTGGGCTGCTTTCGCGCTGTGGGTCTTCGAGCTCTACGGCCACGAGGACGTGCGGCTTCTCGACGGTGGACGGGACGCCTGGATGTCCGAAGAACGCGACACCTCCTTCATGGTCCCCGAGCCTTCTGCTTCCTCCTACCCGGAGGTTTCCCGCGAGGAATCCTCGCGCATTTTCGTCGACGAGCTGCGTGACTCCTCCGCCACGGTGGTTGACACCCGCAGCCCAGAGGAGTTCTGTGGCGAGGCCGCCCACAAGGCTGGAGCCGGCGAGTCCGCCTACGGCACCACAATGACCCACGGCCACATTCCCGGCGCCATCAACCTCGAGTGGGACCGCGCGATTTACCCGAACGGCTGCTTCCGCGCGCTCAGCGAGCTGAAGGTCAACTACGGCGAGCTCGAACCGGCAACGGAAACCGTCCTCTACTCCCACGTCGGAGCCCAAGCCGCGCACACATGGTTCGTCCTCAAGTACCTGCTCGGATTCGAGGCACCCCGTGTCTACGACGGCTCGTGGGCAGAATGGGGCAACATGGTTCGCATGCCCGTTGAGCGCTAGCAACACGCCGATATAAGCCCGCATCCGCGCTGGTGCGGGTTTATTTTTTGACACGAAACCAAGATGTGAAGGTATCCTCATGTTTTGGTGTGCAAGAATAGTACGCAGTCCTATCACAAATCATGGAGGAGGGTTCCTGCCGTGGCAGTTGAAACCAAGAACATCACCAAGGTCCTCGTGGCCAACCGCGGTGAGATTGCGGTCCGTGTTATCCGCGCGGCTCGCGACGCCAACATTGCATCCGTAGCGGTCTACGCCGAGCCCGATGCCGATGCCCCATTCGTCACGCTTGCCGACGAAGCCTTTGCACTCGGCGGCCAGACTTCCGCGGAGTCATACCTCGACTTCGGCAAGATTCTCGACGCCGCCTCCAAATCCGGCGCCGACGCCATCCACCCCGGCTACGGCTTCCTCTCCGAGAACGCCGAGTTTGCTCAGGCCGTCATCGACGCCGGCCTGATCTGGATCGGCCCGTCCCCGGAATCCATCGCGGAGCTGGGTGACAAGGTCACCGCCCGCCACATCGCCGAGCGCGCTGATGCTCCTATGGCACCGGGCACCAAGGATCCCGTCGCCAGCGCAGAAGAAGTCGAAGCCTTCGCCGATGAGCACGGCCTCCCCGTTGCTATCAAGGCCGCCTTCGGCGGCGGTGGCCGCGGCATGAAGGTCGCGCACACCCGCGAGGAGATCAAGGACCTCTTCGAATCCGCCACCCGCGAGGCCGTTACCGCTTTCGGCCGCGGAGAGTGCTTCGTCGAGCGCTACCTGGATAAGGCCCGCCACGTCGAGGCCCAGGTCCTCGCCGACCAGCACGGCAACGTCGTCGTCATGGGCACCCGTGACTGCTCCCTGCAGCGCCGCTTCCAGAAGCTCGTCGAGGAGGCTCCTGCCCCCTTCCTTACCGATGAGCAGCGCGCCTCCATCCACGAGTCGGCCAAGCGCATCTGCCGCGAGGCCGGCTACTACGGTGCCGGCACCGTGGAATACCTCGTCGGTTCTGACGGACTCATCTCCTTCCTCGAGGTCAACACCCGCCTCCAGGTGGAGCACCCCGTTACGGAGGAGACCACCGGCTTCGACCTGGTACGCGAGCAGTTCCGCATCGCCGAGGGCCGCGAGCTCTCCATCTCCGAGGATCCCGCCCCGCGCGGCCACGCCATCGAATTCCGCATCAACGGCGAAGACGCCGCCGCGGGCTTCATGCCGGCGCCCGGCACGGTTGTCACCTACTCCGAGCCTTCCGGTCCGGGTGTGCGCATGGATTCCGGCGTGCGCGAAGGTTCCGTTATTGGCGGCCAGTTCGACTCTATGCTGGCCAAGCTCATCGTCTGGGGTCCGGATCGTGCCACCGCCATCGCGCGCGCACGCCGCGCCCTGGCCGAGTACCGCATCGAGGGCCTGCCCACAGTTATCCCCTTCCACCAGGCCATCCTCACCGATCCCGCTTTCACCGCCGAGGACGGCAACTTCACGGTCTACACCAAGTGGATCGAGGAAGAGTGGGTTAACGAGCTCCCCGCATACGTCGACCCCGCCGAAGCAGCCGAGGACGAAGAGCAGGAGGCGGCCCAGAAGTTCGTCGTCGAGGTGGGCGGCCGCCGCATCGAGGTGGCTTTGCCGGGCAACCTGCTCTTGGGCGGTGGTAGCAAGCGCAAGAAGTCGAAGAAGCGTCGTGGCAAGGGAGCGTCGGCAAGCGTGTCCGGTGACACCGTGACCGCGCCGATGCAGGGCAGCGTCATCAAGGTCGCCGTCGAGGAAGGCCAGGAAGTGGAAGAGGGCGAGGTCGTCGTCGTCCTCGAGGCCATGAAGATGGAGAACCCCGTCAAGGCCCACAAGTCCGGCACCGTGGCCGACCTCAAGGTATCCACCGGAACGCAGATCAACAAGGGCGAGCCGATTCTGGAGATCAAGTAATTTGCCGGTGCTTCCTTGCGGCCAGGGAGCACTGCAATAACCTTGCTTCAGTCAGCAACGTTACGTACTCTCTGTCCGTGATACCCCGGTGGAGCTCTGCTCCGGGTCACTGGCCCGCTGAGTACTACTTACCGGGGTGCTGACTTGTCGCTCTGGGGGGGATGCAACAGTGGCGCATCAGGATAGCGCCACCCACGCCCCCTCGAGTCACTCTGTGAGTAGCTAAATTCAGAGATCAAGTAGCCTCGAAAGGCATGAGCGTTAACGATTCCGAGTTCGGCGTACGGTTGGCCAAGGAGCACGACCGTACCTACCTCTCCCGCCTTCTTTTCCTCGCCGATGTCCTCGGTGACGAGGACGCCCATATCGGGGATTTCCACACACCTGACGTGGGAATGTACGTCGATGAATGGTCCCCGCACGTCGACGGCGGCGTCATCGCAGTCTCCAGCCACCGCGTTCCCGTCGGTGGTGCGTGGCTGCGCTACTACACCACCGAAGCGAAGGGCGCAGCCTACACCGGCAACCCCGAGGCCGATCCTTTCGATGAGTCCCAATGGGCCACCGACCTCGACCCGGAGGATATCCCCGAGCTCTTCATTGCTGTGGAGTCCCGCTACAGGGGCCTCGGCGCTGGGCGACGTCTCCTGCGCAACGCCTGCGACCTCGCCGAGGCGCAGCAAGCCCCGGCGATTTCGCTGTGGATTGAGCCGGAGAACACCGGCGCCCGCAAGCTGTATGAATCCGAGGGCTTTGTCGACATCGACGTCCCGGGCCGCCCGGATGCCCACGTGATGCTCAAGCGCTTCTAGTACCGCAAGCCGACAAAGGGTGTCGACTATACTCGACACCTTCGTCGGCGCGCCGACGGCAGCGCCAAGAGCGACGTTGCTCACCCGCCTATAACCTAGGTCGGGTCACAACGACCGTTTCCGTAGAACGCTGCACGTATCTTCGCGAAACGGATTACCTTCTTCGCACCCCTCGCAACGCACAACGTCTGCATGCCTCCATCGACGTGCTGGAGACATCTGCCAAAAGGCGTCTGGTAAAAGGCATCTGCCAAAAGGCGTTTTCACGGCTAAAAACGCCTTTTACTCATTGCAGATGGCGTTTTTGGACCCAAAGATGCCTTCTGCCAGATGCCTTTTAAGAGGGACGCCCTCCTGACTTAGGCCAATGCAGTGCGGAAAAATCCCACCCCACCGCAGAAACCACCGGTGAGCAGCGCCAAGAATGACGCTGCTCACCCATCCACGACCTAAGTCGACTTTTAGTTGATAACGGCGATGAGGTCGCCGCCCTCCACCTTGGTGGCGGCGCCAATGGCGACTCGCTCGATGGTGCCATCCTTGGTGGCGGAGATGGAGGCTTCCATCTTCATGGCCTCGATGACGGCGATCTGGTCGCCGGCCTTGACCTCGTCGCCAGGCTTGGCGGTCGGGTTCACCACGCCGGCAAACGGTGCGGCCACGTGGCCTTCGTTAGACGGGTCAGCCTTCTCCACGGTGGCGACGGTAGACTCGACGTTGTTGTCGCGCACCTTGAGCGGGCGGATCTGGCCGTTGACGTTGAGCACGACGTTGCGGATGCCTTTCTCGTCCGGCTCGCCCATCGCGTCAAGACGCAAGGTAATGGGCTTGAGATCTGCACGGTCGTTGGAGCCCTCCGGGAAGTGGTGAACAATGTAGTCCTTACCTTCTTCCAGACCGTAGAAGAAGACGGTGTCCGTCAGCGCCTCGGTGTTGCCGTAGGTGCGGCGGAACTCGTTGAACTCTTCGAACTGCTTCGGGAAGAGCAGGCGGTTGAGGGAAGCACGGCGCTCGGTGGAATCATCCGAAGTCAGGTGTGCCTTCTCCTCTTCAGGGACGGGCTTGACGGTGACGTCGCCAGGCGCGCGGCCCTCCAGGACCTTGTCGCGCAGCGGCGGCCAGCCACCCGGAGGCGTACCGAGCTCACCGCGCAGGAAGGCGATGACGGAATCCGGGATGTCGTACTTGGTGGGGTTGGCCTCGAAGTCAGCTGGGTCCACGCCAGCACCCACGAGGTGCAGGGCGAGGTCACCAACCACCTTGGAGGACGGGGTCACCTTGGTCGGGCGGCCGAGCATCTCATTCACCGCAGCGTAGGTGTCCTCGATGATTTCGAAGCGGTCCTCCAAGCCCAGCGCGGTAGCCTGTGCGCGCAGGTTGGACAGCTGTCCACCCGGAATCTCGTGGCGGTACACGCGGCCGGTCGGGCCAGGAATTCCCTTCTCGAACGGATGGTAGAGCTGACGCACTGCCTCCCAGTAGGGCTCCAAGTCGGAGACTGCCTTGAGGGAGATACCGGTGTCACGCGAAGAGTTCGAGAACGCCGCGATGATGGCGGACAGCGAAGGCTGAGAGGTGGTTCCCGCCAGCGGTGCGGAGGCGCCGTCGACGATGTCGGCACCAGAAAGCGCTGCCGCGTAGTAGGTAGCCAACTGGCCACCGGCGGTGTCGTGCGTGTGCACGTGAACCGGCAGGTCGAATTCCTTGCGCAGAGCCATAACCAGCTTGGATGCGGACTCCGGACGCAGCAGGCCCGCCATGTCCTTGATAGCCAGGACGTGGGCACCGGTGTTGACGATCTCTTCGGCCAGCTTGAGGTAGTAATCCAGCGTGTAGAGCTTCTCATCCGGGGAGCACATGTCACCGGAGTAGGCCATGGCAACCTCGGCCACGGTGGTGTTGGTCTCCAGGACGGCGTCGATAGCCGGGCGCATCTGGGTGACGTCGTTCAGCGCATCAAAGATGCGGAAGACATCCACGCCGGACTTGGCAGCCTCCTGCACGAAGCCGGTGCACACATCGTTGGAGTACGGCGAATAACCCACGGTATTGCGGCCGCGCAGCAGCATCTGGATGTTCTGGTTTGGCATAGCCTCGCGCAGCAAGTCCAGGCGGACCCACGGGTCCTCCTTGAGGAAGCGCATGGCCACGTCGTAGGTGGCGCCACCCCATGCCTCCACGGAGTAGAGTTCCGGGGTCATGCGGGCCACGGCTTCCGCCGCGGTGACCAGAGCAGTGCCGCGTACGCGGGTGGCCAGCAGGGACTGGTGAGCATCGCGGAAGGTGGTATCGGTGACGGCCAAGGCGTCCTGCTTGCGGATCTTCTCCGCCCACTTCTTCGGGCCCAGCTCCAGCAAGTCGTCGCGGGAACCGCGCGGCAGCTCGGAGTTAAAGTCCAGATCCGGCAGCTTGTCGAAGGGACGCAGGGTGGTCGGGCGCTCGCCGTTCGGCTTGTTGACAGTCACGTCAGCGATGTAGTCGATGATGCGGCCAGACTCATCCACGGCCGGCGGGGCCTTGAGCAGGTCCGGGTGCTCCGGAATGAAGCTGGTGTCCACGCGGGTGTTGACGAAGTCCGGCTCACGCAGCAGAGCGCGCAGGAAGCCGATGTTGGTGGCCACGCCGGCCACGGTGAACTCGTTGAGCGCGCGCTGCGCACGTGCCACGGCTTGTTCAAAGTTGACACCGCGGCAGGTCATCTTCACCAGCAGGGAGTCGAAGTTCGGCGAGATCTCCGCACCGACGGCCGTTGCACCGTCGAGACGCACGCCCGCGCCGCCCGGCGAGCGGTACTGGGTCAGCGTGCCGGTATCCGGGCGGAAGCCGTTGGAGGGGTCCTCAGTGGTGATACGGCACTGCAGCGCCGCGCCGGTGATGTGGATATCCTCCTGCTTGAGGCCCAGCTCCTCCAGGGAGAGGCCCGCGGCAATCTGCATCTGGGACTTCACGATGTCAACGCCCGTGACCTCCTCAGTCACGGTGTGCTCGACCTGCACGCGCGGATTCATCTCGATGAAGACGTGGTTGCCCTTCTCATCGACGAGGAACTCGACGGTACCGGCGCCTTCGTAGTTGATATGCTCGCAGAACTTCACGGCGTCCGCGCAGATGCGGTCACGCAGCTCCGGGTCCAGCATCGGTGCCGGGGCAATCTCCACGACCTTCTGGTGGCGGCGCTGCACGGAGCAGTCGCGCTCATACAGGTGCATGACGTTGCCCTGGGAGTCAGCCAGAATCTGCACCTCGATGTGCTGCGGGCGAATCACCGCGGTCTCAAGGTAGACGTGGCCATCACCGAAGGCGGCCTCTGCCTCGCGGGATGCCTCCGCGCACTTGGTCTTCAGCTCAGCCTCGTTCTCGATGAAGCGCATGCCGCGGCCACCGCCGCCGGCCACGGCCTTCACGAAGACTGGGAACTCAAAGTCCTTGGCGTATTCCGCCAGTTCGTCGACGTCCGTCGAGGGCTTCGAGTCCTTCAAAGTCGGCAGCCCTGCTTCCTCGGCCGCAGCCACTGCGGCGGCCTTATCACCGGTCAGGTCCAAGGTCTCCGCGGTGGGACCGATGAATTTAATGCCGTTATCACGGCACGCGCGGGCCAAATCAGCACGCTCCGAAAGGAAGCCATAACCCGGGTAAATGGCATCCGCACCGGACTTCTTGGCGGCGCGAATAACCTCATCGATATCGAGATAAGCCTTAACCGGCTGACCCTCAGTACCAATACGCACGGCCTCGTCCGCGAAGGCACGGTGGAAGGAGTTGCGGTCTTCCTTGGGATAAACTGCAACGGTCTTGGAACCGACCTCAAAGGCGGCGCGGAAGGCACGCACGGCAATCTCACCGCGGTTGGCCACCAAGATCTTAGAGAAGGACTTGTGGGCGGTATCAGACACTAGGAGTGATCCTTTCAGATAGGAACAATACGAAGACAAGGATAGTGTCCGAGGCGACAACGCGGGCGAGAATCGACATATAGGTCAACAGATTTCAATTAGGTTCTCGCCAGAATTCTAGGCACACCCCTAGATGGCTCGCCCCCCTTCATGCGCAGCTACCCTTCCCCCTTTAAACATGCAGCGGCCAAATAGGAAAGGATTTACTTCGCTTTTAAAAAAATATAAACCTATTGACATGTTCCACCCCCTGTTTCTATCCTTCAATCAGGTTCATAACAACCAACTTCATCTTTCATCCCAAAGGCCTCACGGTGAAGATAGAAACGAGCACATGAACTCAGTCACCATATCTAGGGTCCACAAGTATTTGGGCGAGGGCGCCCAGCGCACGCATGTTCTCAAAGGCACAAGCCTAGAGGTTGATGAAGGTGAGTTTCTCGGGATTTCAGGAAAGAGCGGCTCCGGTAAAACCACTCTCCTGCGCGCGATCGCGGGGCTTCTCCCCACTGATGAGGGCTCAATCTCGGTCTTCGATACCTGTGTATCCACCGCTGATCCCAAGGAACTACTTGCCTTGCGCCGCAACACAATCGGCTTCGTCCACCAAGACGACCTATTAATGAATGAACTCACCGCGCTCGAAAATGTCATGCTTGTGCTTGCCGCAGCGGGTGTCGATGAGACGACGGCGCACGATAAGGCTTCCGAGGCATTAGCCCAAGTAGGACTTGCAGGACTCGCTCAACGATTTCCCGCAGAGATGTCGCGCGGCCAGTGCCAAAGAGTAGGAATCGCCCGAGCGCTCTCCGGGAACCGACGAATTCTCTTGGCTGATGAGCCGTCCGCTGCGCTCGATTCCGAGAACTCCCATAGCATTTTTCAACTATTCAAAAAGCTCGCATCAACCGGCACAACCGTGATAGCGACCAGCCACGATCCCATCATGCTGGACTATTGCGGCACGGCCTACACGCTGATCGACGGCCAGCTTGGGAAAGCAGCCCCGCATGCTCAATGAACTAATCACGAAAGTCGTGCATTCATCGAAACGGTATCGTTTCGGCGCAGCAGCAATCGCAGTGTGCTTAGGACTTTTCGCATTTGCTGTCTCGGCCGATCTCTTCATGACGTTGTCCCCGCAGCAAAAGGCGCAGTCAGAATTGGGAAACAACGCCGTGCGGGTGGACGTGCCTGTGTACACGCGGGCGGGCGTGGTTGAACAGACGCTGCCGCAACTTGATTCCCCCGAGAGGGGCTTTACTACCCAACTCGAGACTTACGATCTCTATGTCGATAGCAATCCTTCCACTTCCCTTGTCTACAAGGAGTCTCACTGGGAAGAGCAAGCTCCCGATTTTGGGTTGGCATTGGTTCAGGGCCAGTGGCCTAGTGATCCTGGCGAGGTAGTAGTCACCGAAGACGTGAACCTCAACGTCGGAGAGCACACAACTGCATTCAACGGCACTCTACCGCTCCGCATCGTTGGCGTTGTATCGAATTCCTTCCACAGCCAGGAGAAAGCGGTGTACGGCGCATCGGGAACATGGAACACCATCGACGCCGACGCTTATTCCATGACCTCCGCTTCGGTCCGGCCGATTGTTTTCGGTTCCGAAGGAAAGACTCCTGCAGCCCTCACCGAGTTCATTAGGAGTCAGATCGGGGATGCAGACCTCGTCGATCACGCCGCGCTTGACGACGCTTTCTCGACCTCGCTCCTCACCCGAGAAAGCTTGCTCGCAACGCCGCCTTCAGGATTCGCCGATAGCTATTCCTTCTTCTTCGGCCTGTTTGCCGTTGTCATACCGTGTGCTTTGATCTTCTTTTTGTGGCGAGTCACGTACCTAGTTCTTCACCCGTTGAACCGGCGGTTCTTCGAGCTAGGAATCTCCCCCTTCCTGTTGTGGAAGTCCAGCACATCCACCCTGCTTCGTTCAGCCCTGATGTACTCCGTCTTAGGCCTCGTTGTAGGTGCAGGCCTGGCGCAATGTGCGCGCCCTTTCATTTCTGGACTTGCAGGGTTGCCTGATCCTGGAGTCCTCATTCCGTGGAAATGGTTAGTGCTTCTTCTCGCTAGCTCGCTAGCAGCACTCCTGATTGGCGGTATTGCCACCGCGCCGTCGACCCAGCCGCATCCGTTCTGGAAAGATATCCCGCTGCCGGCCCTATCGGCATCATTCTTGCGTTGGAGTGCTATTGCTATAGTCCTTGTGGCCGCACTCTTTACGGTCGCTTCAGCACTGCTGGGGCCAGACGTGTTCGAAACCTGGGCGCCATTGCCAACCGTGGCATTGTGCATCGTCTTTTCTCTTTTTCTCGCCCGCTGTCCGCGAACCAGCCGGCCCTACACTCCAACAGGCGTGGCCCTGAGATTTGCAGAGAAGCACCGGCAGCTTATTGGCACGGGTCTGACGTTGTTGGTCCTGTGCATGGGAACCGCCGTGTTTAGCAGTTCGATGTCAGCCAGCTTCACAGCCAGTGAGAATGACAGTTTGACGTCAACGATCGCCCCAAACCAGGCACACATTTTAGAGAAGACAGATAGCGGGCTTTCCACGCGTGCCGAATCCGTCCAGCACGTAGCCACTGTGTTGGGGGTGCCCGCCCCAGTTCGTGTTTCTTATGTCCAAGCCACACTGGACATGCCCACGGAGATGTCGGGGACCTTTGGCGTACTGAGCGTCGAATCCGTTCATGACGTAGAGCAACTCTTAGACCGAGAGCTTACTGCCTCAGAAAAAGAAGTCCTTAAGACTGGGGCATTAGTCCGCGATCACAGATTCATCGACCAAGACCACGTTTCAATCAGCACAAGCAAGAATTCAGGCCACTCATCACTTTCAGCACTGAGTATGGACTTCGGGCCACACTGGGAGAAGCTAGCTGGAGGATTTATCCTCGCATCCACGGCGCAAAAACTAGATGCACCGGCAGGTAGTACACAATGGGTCTTTACGGGTCTCCAGGAAGACCAAGAAAAGCGCTTTCTTGATAGCGCTGCACAAGCCCATATCCCCCACGAGCTCGTACTACTGCCGCTGATTCAAACCTCTTCGACACCGCGGGCATTCTATATCAGTTTGGCAGCCGCGCTGCTCAGCGCGTTAGCCGTAACCTTTGTTTTCTCGCGGCAACTTGCTCGCGCTACCGAAGCAATCGAGACCACCTTCAAAGTACTAGGCCTCGATTCTTCCTGGCACCTAAGAATCGTTGTACTCACGACGGCCACACTGACATGTGTTGCGATCATTTCTGGCTGTCTCGCTGGAATCCTCCCACTCGCCGGAATGGTTTACGCAATGGGAGATGGCCTCACATTCGCCATCGATTGGAAGGCTCTTCTTGTTGCCGCAGGCGCAATAACACTGGGCGCTGCAAGCGGCGTTGGCATGACATGCCTTCGCTACGTGCAGCGCCCAGCGTCAAGCGCAACCGCTAATTAAATCTGCTTCGGCGGAACGGAGCGCTGCTCCTTGCCGTTGTAGGCAGACAGCGGGCGGATGAGGGAGTTGTTCTCGTTCTGCTCCACGATGTGTGCGGTCCAGCCGGTGATGCGGGCCATCACGAAGATCGGGGTGAAGAACTCGATGTCGAAGCCCAGGATGTGGTACGCGGGACCAGCCGGGAAGTCCAGGTTCGGCTGAATCTTAATGGAGGTGTTCTCGTACATGGTCTTCGCCATGTTCTCGTACATCTCCACCCACTGCTCCTGACCGTGGTCCTTGGCCAGCTCGCGGAAGGCAGCCTCCATGGTCGGAACACGGGAGTCACCGTTCTTGTACACACGGTGACCGAAGCCCATGACGAGCTCCTTGTTCTTGAGCTTGTTGAGCGTCCACTCCTCCGCCTTGGCCGGGTCACCAACCTCGAGGAAGTTCTTCATCACGGCCTCGTTAGCGCCACCGTGCAGCGGGCCCTTCAGGGCGCCGATGGCGGCGGTAACAGCGGAGTAGGTATCGGACATCGTCGAGGTCACCACGCGGGCCGCGAAGGTGGAAGCGTTGAAGGAGTGCTCCGCGTAGAGGATGAGGGACTTATCAAAGGCCTCGATATCGGAGCGCGACAGGGCCGGCGAGCCGTCCTCTTCGCCAAAGACCATCCACAGGAAGTTCTCCGCAAAGCCCTTCTTGCGGGAAGGCTCAATGTAGCCCTCACCGCGGCGACGGCGGATATCGAGCGCGACGATGGTCGGCAGCTTCGCCATGAGCTCCAGGGCGGTGCGGCGGATGTGCTCGGAATCCTTGGTGTACTCCTCCGGGTCCTGGGAACCGATGAAGGAGACTGCGGTGCGCAGAACGTCCATCGGGTGGCAGGACTTCGGCATGGAGGTGATCAGGTCGATGAGGTGGCGGTCCAGGTGGCGCAGCGCCTTCTCACGAGCGGAGAAGCGGACCAGCTCATCCTGGGTCGGCAGCTCGCCGTTCCACAGCAGGTAAGCAACTTCCTCGAAGGAGCAGTAGCGGGCCAGCTCCTGAACCGGGTAGCCGCGGTAGGTCAGGGAGTTGGTCTCCGGGACAACCTTGGACACGGCGGTCTCGTCGACGACAACGCCGTACAGGCCCTTGCGGATCTCTGGGGTTTCAGACATGGTGTTTCTCCTTAAGTGCGGGTTGGTGTGAGTTCTGGGAGGTGGGTTTAGTCAAAGGTGGGCTTGTAGCTGTCCTTGGAGTACGTGAACACGCTCTGATCGAAGGCGTTGTACTCGTCGTAGCGCACCAGCTCGTAGAGGCGGGAGCGGTGCTGCATGCGGTCGAGCCATTCCTCGGATTGCAGGCCGGTTTCCTGCATGTCGCGGAGGAATTCTTCGGTAGCACCCATGGCCACGCGCAGGGTGGATACCGGCCAGATGACGGCGTTATAACCCAAGTCTTCGATGCGCTTGGCGGAAAGCAGCTCGGTCTTGCCGAACTCCGTCATGTTGGCCAGCAGCGGGGTGTCCACGGCGGCACGGAACTTTTCGAAGTCCTCCGGCGAGTAGAGGGCCTCGGTGAAGATGAGGTCCGCGCCGGCGTCGGCGTAGGCCTTGGCGCGCTCGATGGCCTCATCGATGCCGTGGATGCCGGCGGCATCGGTACGCGCACAGATGATGAAATTCTCATCGCGGCGCTCGTTGACGGCAGCGGTGATGCGGCGAACCATGAGATCCGTCGGCACCACTTCCTTGCCATCGAGATGGCCGCAGCGCTTCGGGTTGACCTGGTCTTCCAGGTGGCAGCCAGCCAAGCCGGCGTCCTCCAGCGCGGCGACGGTACGGGCGGCGGACATCGGTTCGCCGAAGCCGGTGTCGGCGTCGACAAGCACCGGCAGGTCCGTGGCGCGGGCGATGTGCCCGGCGCGCTGCGCTACCTCCGTGAGCGTGGTCAGGCCAATATCCGGCAGGCCCAAGTCATTGGCCAGCACCGCGCCGGAGACGTAGACGCCGCCGAAGCCGCCGATGTCCTGGATGAGCCGCGCGGTCAAAGGATTGAAAGCGCCCGGCAGCGTGGTGATTTCCGGTGCGTTCAGCGCCTCGCGGAAGCTCTTGCGCTTGTCGGCATTGCTGATAGTGGAGCCAAATAGGCCAGCCATTTAGAACAGTCCCTTCGGGGTCTCGGGTGCGGTAGCGATGGCCTCGTCGGTGAGGCGAACGTTGAGCTCGTTGAGGTCGGTGAGGTTCTCCAGGTTCTGGGCGGCAGCGAGGAAGCGCTCCTGCTCCTCCTCCGAGACCTTGCCGGCGGCGAGCTTCTTGAACTTGTTGATGTATTCCTCGCGGCCAAAGGGGCGGGCGCCGAGCGGGTGGGCGTCGGCCACCGCGCGCTCATCCTCAATCACGGTGCCGTCCTTGAAGGTGATGACGGCCTTGCCGCCGAAAGCCTTCTCATCCAGGTCGTTGGAGTGGTAGCGGCGAGTCCACTCCGGGTCCTCGACGGTGGAGATCTTGTGCCACAGGTCGATGGTGTCCTGGCGGTGCTTGCGCTCGTCGGCGTAGGAGGTCTCGTAGTCCCACTCGCCGTCTTGGAGGGCCACGGCGAAGATGTACATGATGGAGTGATCCAGGGTCTCGCGGGAGGCGTTCGGGTCCATCTTCTGTGGGTCGTTGGCGCCGGTACCGATGACGTAGTGGGTGTGGTGCGAGGTGTGCAGGACGATGGACTCGATGTCCTCGGTCTTCAGTCCCTTCTCCGCGAGCGTCTTCTTAAGTGCAAAGGCCATATCGATCGGGGCCTGCGCCTGGTACTCCGCGGAGTGCTCCTTGGTGTAGGTGTCCAGGATGGCGCGCTTGGGCTCCCCGTCCCCCGGAAGGGGGACGGTGTAGGTGCGCTCCGGGGAGTGGAGCATCCAGGCGATAAAGCCGTCCTCACCTTCCCAAATCGGGGCTGGGGCGCCCTCGCCACGCATGGAGCGATCCACTGCCTCGATGCCCATCTTGCCGGCAAAGGCCGGTGCATAAGCCTTCCAAGAGGAAATGAGACCCTTGCGGGACTGGCGGGTAGCGGTGGTGGTGTGTAGCGCCTGGCCGATGGCCTGGTAGATGGTCTCGACGTCGAGTTTCAGCATGGTGCCGAGGCCCGCGGCGACGGAGGGGCCGAGGTGCGCCACGTGGTCGATCTTCCACTCGTGGAGGCAGATGCCCTTAACCAGGTTGACCTGGATTTCATAGCCGGTAGCCAGGCCGCGGATGAGGTCCTTGCCGGTCAGGCCCTTGTGCTGTGCCACGGCCAGAATCGGCGGGATGTTATCGCCCGGGTGGGAGTAATCGGCGGCGAGGAAGGTGTCGTGGTAGTCCAGCTCGCGCACGGCAGTGCCGTTGGCTAGGGCTGCCCACTCGGCGGAGTATGCGCCGTCCACGCCGAAGATGGTGGCGCCGCCTTCCTGCACCGGGTGGGCCTGCGCAATAACGCGGGCGGAGGTAACCGGGCGGCGGGTGGCGGAAGCGACGGCCACGGAGGCGTTATCGATGATGCGGTTGATGATCATCTCGGTGGTCTCGGCCGGAACCTCGACGGGATCGGCGGCTACCTTGGCGATCTTGTAGGCGAGGTGCTCTTCGATGGGGAAGTTCTCGGCGGACTTGTGGGTACGTACTTCGTGGTTAATCAAAGGGGTTCTCCTCCTGAACAAGAACAACGATTGCGATAGGCATCACACTAACCTCAGCCCGTGCGCCCTGCCACATGTGTAAACTGTGACTATCTGTTGCAGGGATTTGCGTTACTTGCAAAACTTGTGGAATCCCCAGGCAGGAAGGCTTTTTAGGAGGAAACAGACGGTGACCAAGCACTACGCGGGGGCGAGAATCCACGCATTACGCAAGGAACGCCACCTCACGCAAGCCGCCATGGCGAAGCAGCTGGGGCTATCCACCAGCTATCTCAATCAGTTGGAAAATGACCAGCGCCCGCTCACCGTCACCGTCCTCATGCAGCTGACCCAACGCTTCGGCGTTGATGCCACCTACTTCGCTGGGGACCGTGACCTGCGTGCGCTCGCCGAGCTGCGCCAACTCTTCCCCGAAGCATCTGAGGCAACTCTTACCGATCTCAGCGGGCGCTTCCCCGAACTTCTGCCCCGGCTTGTCGACGCCGCCGCGCACACCCCCGCCGAACCCGGCCCCTTCGAAGCGGTCCGCGACTTCTTTTACGACGCGCACAACTACGTCCACAGTCTCGACATCGCTGCCGAGGAGCTTTCCGATTCGCTCGGGGACCGAGTTCTGCGCCGCGGGCGCTTGGCTTCCGTCCTGCAAGATGAGTTCGGCGTTACGACGCGATTTTCCTCCTCGTCCCCGCGCCGACGCACCTTCCACAACCGGGAGCTGCACCTGCGCGCGGGCCTTACGGAATCCCAGCTGGTTTTTGAGATGGCGCTCCAGTACTGCCTGCTGGCCTACCCGGAGCACTGCGCGGAACTCGTCGCCGAATTACCCGGCGAGGAAGCGCAGACCATTGGCACTCTGGGCCTCGCGCAGTACTTTGCCGCCGCCGTGACCATGCCTTATACCCAATTCCTCGCCACCGCGGAGGAAACGCGCTATGACATCGACGTCATCGCGACGGCCTTTGGCACTGGTTTCGAAACCACCGCGCAGCGCTTGGCGACGCTACAGCGACCCGGCCACCAAGGTGTTCCCTTCTCCTTCATCCGCACCGACCGCGCAGGCAATATCTCCAAGCGCCAGTCCTCCACCGCTTTTCACTTCGCCCGCAGCGGCGGCTCCTGCCCGTTGTGGGTGGTACACCGCGCGTTTGAAACACCCAACCGCATCACGCGCCAGGTGGCCTCGATGCCCGACGACCACACCTACCTGTGGATTGCGCGCTTCGTCCAAGGCCAGGCCCAAGCCTGGGGCACGCCTCGCAAGGAATTCGTCGTGGGTTTAGGCTGCGATATCGCACAAGCGGATCGCGTGGTCTACGCGGACGCGCTCAACCTCTCCCCTTCCGAGGCGACCCCCATCGGCCCCGGCTGCGCCGCGTGCCCGCGCCCGGCGTGCCCACAGCGTGCTTTCCCACAGGCGGGCCGGCCCGTCAGCCTCGACCTCAATGCCACGCCGGTGACGGCATACGCCACCTCGTAGTTTTCATACCTTTCGCTTACGCATTCGAACCCGCCACGGCCATGTCCGCAGCGCCTGCCATGATGAACCTTGTTCGGCACCACGCCGAGTTCTCTTCACTCACCTACGCAGGAGGTTCTCTCTCATGTCCAACCCTTATGCAGCTCCCCAGTTCTCCCCGGAGCCAACCCCAGAGCAGGCAGCACCGAAGAAAAAGAAGAAAGGCGGCTGCCTCAAGTGGGGCGCGGGTGCAATCGCGGTATTGGTGCTCGGCAGCGCCGCACTCAATGCGGGTTCTGACGGCGATGACCCAGCCAACACCGCCGCACCGGAGCCAAGCACAAGCATCACGGCCGTCGATATCAACAACGCCGCAGCTGACGTGGAGTCCGCCGCAGGCGATACTGGCAGCGATGACAACGCCGTGCCCACGGAACACAAGAATGCTCTGCGCGCGGCGAAGCGCTATGTGGACTTTTCCGCCTTCTCCGAGGCTAAGCTCTATGACCAGCTCACGAGCGAATACGGCTCGCAATTCTCCCCGGAGGCGGCGCAATACGCCATGGATCAGCTCGATGTGGACTGGAACGCCGAGGCTCTCGAGTCCGCCGAACACTACGTGGACTTCGCCGCTTTTTCCAAGGCCAAGCTCTATGACCAGCTGACCTCCGAGTACGGAGAGAAGTTCACACCGGAACAGGCGCAGTACGCCGTCGACACGGTAAATGCTGATTGGATGGCCGAAGCCGTCGAGGCAGCGGAAAACTACCAGGAGATGATGCCGATGTCCGGCCCGGCGCTGCTCGATCAGCTCACCAGCGAGTACGGCGAGAAGTTCACCATGGAAGAAGCCCAGCATGCCGTGAGCACACTGGGCTTATAAATCCGAGCCGAAGCTAAATCAGACCCGGGTCTGATTTACTCGCGGTCGTTATTCAAGGTCGTCGTGGGCGACAAGGCGGCGGGCCGCCTCCGTGATCGTGCCGGACAGGGACGGGTAGACCGCGAAGGAATCCGCCAGCTGGTTCACCGTGAGCTGGTTGGTCACCGCCACGGCGATGGGAAGGATGAGCTCGGAGGCAGTCGGCGCGACGATAACGCCGCCGATGACACGGCCGGAGGTAGCGCGGCAGAAGAGCTTAACGAAGCCATGCTGCAGGGAGCGCATCTTGGCACGTGGGTTGGTGTTCAGCGGCATCATGATGGTGCGGGCGGCGACCTCACCGGCCTCAATCTCCGCCTGGGTAAAGCCCACGGCAGCGATCTCCGGGCGGGTAAACACGGCGGTTGCCACGGTCTTCAAGCGCAGCGGGGACACCCCCTCACCCAGGGAGTGGTACATGGCGATGCGGCCCTGCATTGCCGCAACGGAAGCCAGCGGGAACAGATCGGAGCAATCGCCGGCGGCATAGATGCCGGCCACGTTGGTGCGGGAGACGCGGTCAACCTCAATGTGACCGGACGGCGTGGTGGCCACACCAACGTGCTCCAAGCCGAGGTTCTTGGTATTCGGGATAGAACCGATGGACATGATGACGTGGGAGCCGTGGATCTCGCGGCCATCCTGGGTTTTGACCACGACGTTGCCGTCTTCTGTACGGGAGACCGTCTCCACGCGGCAGTTCTTCTCCAGCTCCACGCCGCGCTCAGCCAACACGGTCTCGAGGACGTCGGCAGCGTCGGCGTCATCGTGCGGCAGAATGCGGTCGCGGGACGCCACCATGGTCACGCGCACGCCCATCTCCGCGAAAGCAGAAACGAACTCCGCACCGGTCACACCGGAGCCCACCACGATGAGGTGCTCCGGCTCCTCCTTGAGGTCATAGACCTGCTGCCAGGTGAGGATGCGCTCGCCGTCCGGCTGCGCGCCCGGCAGGATGCGCGGGGTGGCACCGGTAGCAACGAGGACGAGGTCCGCGTCGAGGGTCTCAGTGGTGCCATCCTTGTGGGTGACGTCGATCTTGTGCGCTGCCCCCTTCACACCGTGCTGATCCTCGGAGAAGGCAGCGCGCCCATCGATGACCTTGACGCCGATCTTCTCTAGGCCCGCACGGACGTCACGGGACTGGTTAGCAGCCAGCGCCTGCACGCGGCCGTTGAGGGCCTCCAGGCTCAGCTGCAGCGAGCCGAGCTGGTGGTTCAGACCCATATCATCCGCGCGGCGGAAGTCGGTGCGAATGTTGGCGCCAGCGATGAAAGACTTCGAGGGCACGCAGTCCAAGAGAACGGAGGAGCCACCCGGGCCCTGTTCCTCAACCAACGTAATGTGCGCGCCGTACTTGGCGCCGGCGGTCGCAGCCTCGTAGCCTGCGGGGCCACCGCCGATAATTACGATGCGGGGGGCTTCCTGTGACACTGTCGCTCCTTTTTTAAAATTCTGCCTATAAGAACTCTGGGAAATCCTTGTCACAGTGTAGTGCTTAGGCGCTTAATCCTCCACGTTGGCAAACTGTTCTGCTACGGAGCCAAAGAGTTTGACACCCACGCGGATAGCCCGCTCATCAGGCGCCAAATCGCCCATGTGGAGATCATGCTGTTCACCTTCACCGGACCAGCAGCCAAGGCGAGCCATGGAGCCGGGCACCTTTTCTAGGTACCACGAGAAATCCTCGCCGCCGGAGGATTGTGGGGCCTGAACCACGGCTTGCGGGTCAATGGCCTGGGCAGCGCTGGCGAGGAGGGCGGTAGAGACGTCGTCGTTAAGCACGGGCGGAACCCCACGGTGATAGACCAACTCGTGCTCGACCCCCAAGGGAGCGAGGACCTGCTCGACGAGCTCAGAGAAGAGCTGCTGCATGTCACGCCAAATGCCAATGTCTGCCGTGCGCATAGTGCCAGACACAGAACCGGTCTCGGGAATCGCGTTCGGGGCATAACCCGAATTCACCTGGCCAAACACCAAAACGGTGCCGGTGCGCGGATCGACGCGGCGCGAAAGCAAACCTGGCAGGTCCGTCAGCAGCTTGCCCAGCGCATAGACGACGTCTGCCGACAAGTGCGGGCGTGACGTGTGCCCGCCCGGGCCGGAGACGTTGATTTCCACGACATCGGTGGCCGAGGTGATCGCCCCGGCGCGAACGCCGATGCGCCCGACGCGCAGCTTCGGTTCCACGTGGACGGCAAAGATAGAGTTCACCCCGTCGAGCGCACCCCATTCAATGACGTCGGTGGCACCGCCCACCCACACCTCTTCAGCGGGCTGGAAGATGACGCGGACGCCGAAGTCCAGTGGGTGCTCGCGGTTGAGGTCCGCCAAGGCGCAGGCCGTAGCAAGGGCGATGGTGGTGTGCATGTCGTGCCCACACGCATGCATGACGCCGGGCACCTCGGAGGTGTATTCGAGGCCGGTGACCTCGGTGACAGGAAGCGCGTCGATGTCGGCGCGGAAGGCCAAGCGCCCAAGTTCCGTATCGGGGCCAATATCCACCATGAGGCCGGTCTCGGGGAAAAGATGCGGCTCCAAGCCGTACTCACGCAGGGTGCGGGACAGGAAGCGGGTGGTTTCCACCTCATTATTGGAAGTCTCCGGGTGGCGGTGAATATGGCGGCGCCACGCGATG
This sequence comes from Corynebacterium sp. HMSC076G08, assembly GCF_001811515.1. Taxonomy (NCBI): domain Bacteria; kingdom Bacillati; phylum Actinomycetota; class Actinomycetes; order Mycobacteriales; family Corynebacteriaceae; genus Corynebacterium; species Corynebacterium sp. HMSC076G08. Next base: position 52,683 of record NZ_KV805014.1, read on the forward strand.
ACCTCCGCGCGGTGGTTGCTGAACCACTCACTGACGTAGTCCGAGATCACTGCTTCCTCCTCCGTGGTTTCCTACTGGGAAGAGTCTACAACTAGACCATGCGGTTCAGTTAGTCGGGCAGGTCACGCGCCAGATATACTGAGCGGTCTGTCCTGCCCGACGGTTTCGCTACAGGTCGATATTGCGGGGACCGTAAAGGCGATCGCCGGCATCGCCAAGGCCCGGGACGATGTAGGCGTCCTCGTTGAGGGAGGGATCAATCGCTGCGGTGACCAAGCGGACTGGCAGCCCCGAGTTGGCCAGCGCATCAACGCCCGGCTGCGCGGAGACCATGCAGATTGCCGTGATGTCGGTAGCGCCGCGATCTGCCAGGAGCTTCAGGGAGTGCAGGAGGGAACCACCCGTGGCCAGCATTGGATCAACCACGAAGACACTCCGACCGCTGAGATCCTCCGGCAGGGCTTCCAGGTAAGGCACCGGCTCGTGGGTTTCTTCATCGCGCGCCATGCCAATGAAGCCCACCTGGGCATCCGGGATCATGGACAGTGCCGGATCAATCATGCCCAGGCCAGCGCGGATAATGGGCACGATGATCGGCGGATCCTGCAGGCGAGTACCGTCGGCCGTGGCGACGGGTGTGACGCACTCAAAGTGTTCAACGGGCAGGTCGCGCGCCGCCTCATAAACAAGCATGGTGCCCAGATCTCGCAAGGCAGCGCGGAAGGCGGCGTTGTCGCTGCGGGCATCGCGCATGAGGGTCAGCCGGGACGTGGCGAGGGGGTGGTCTACTACGTGGATATCCATGTCCTTCACTGTATAAGAATTGGTCGGGAACCGATCAGCGGGCGGTGAAGTCTAATAAGGCATGACTAGCTTCGATACTTTCACCATTGATACTGAACACACTCGCCGCTTAGCCCACGAACTTGCCGCTGTCTCTCAGGCCTCTCCCGCTCCTTCTCCCGAGCTACCGATAGAGCCGGTCGTGGACGGCTTTAGCAGTGCGTTCAACGCCGCCATGGAGAATCTCACAGCACGCCTTGCCCAGGTCAGAGCCGATGCCGGGGCGGTGGCAGAGTCCAGCTTCCGCATGGCGCGGGAAGCCGAGGAGACCGATAGTGCCCTCGCGAGCGCGTGTGGAGGTCTGTGATGTTGGAATCAGCGATAGCTCAGATTGCGCGGATGCAGCCGGCGCAGCTTCCCGACGTCTCCCTGCCCACTGTGCCCGATCTCACTGCCGCGGGACCCCTCGCGGAGATAGCGCACGGTGATCCGCGAGCGCTGTTGGACACCGCCCGCCAAGCCACTGAGGATCTTTCCACGGCCCGCTCAGCTCTGGCTTCCGCGCGCGGGCTGATTTCAGCGGCCGTCAGGGAACTCATCGGACTGGGCTTCGAGCTACTCCAGCGCGGGTTACCTATAGCTCTGGGGCTGCTCATTCCGAACCCGGCGGCACAGGCCGCGGCACGCTCAGCTTTGCAGGCTCTCGCTATGGAGTACGTTGGCAAGGCACTGCAGCGCTTGAAGCACTTAGCCGGCGAACTCCTGCAGGCGGCGGCTCCCCTCGTTCCCATCGGCCAGCGCGCGGTCCAACCTTCGGTGCGCGGCCCCCAGGAGGAAAGCACGGCGCGCCACGCGCTCGTCGCCCCGGCGGCGGAGAACGGGGCAACCACGCAGGGACAGGCCGCAGCACAAGCAGCGCTATCCCAGGTGGGGACTCCTTATGGCTGGGGCGGAACCGGCAACGGTAGTTTCGACTGCTCAGGACTCACCCAATGGGCCTGGCGCCAGGCCGGCGTGGAACTGCCGCGCACCGCTGAAAGCCAGACCGTGGGCCGACAGGTCAGCGCGGAGGAGCTGCAACCCGGTGACCTCATCGTGTGGGATGGGCACGTGGCTATGTACTCCGGCGACGGGCAGATGGTGGAGGCCGGAAGCCCCGTGCAAACCAATCCATTGCGCACCAACAACATGGGGATGGCTTTCAAAGGCTTCTGGAGGCCCACAGGGTAGACTGTTTCCCCATGAACACCCGCGCTATTGTCCCTATCCAACTCTCCCTTTCCGAGGGCGATTTTTATACCCTATGGGCGCCAAAGTGGCGCCAGAACGGCTCCGAGTGGCAGGCCTTTCTCGGTGATGACGAGTCTGTCCTGCTCTTTAAAACGGAAGCCGAGATGCTGTGCTTCCTCGAGTCGGGGACGAAGCATGACTTGCTCGATCACCCCAAGTGGGAAGTGTTCAACTCCCAAGCGGCGGACCGCGTGGTTCCTGAAAAGAAGCACGTGTACGACCTCGTCGGCATGCCGAAGTACCTCGCTGGCCGCCCGAGCCACGAGAACGTCTCCACGGTCGCGCGTTGCTTGGAGATTGCGCACTCGCTGGCAGAGGTCAGCGGCGCCGAGCACACCGTCATCTTCTTCGCTTCGCACTCCATCCTGCGCAACCCTGCCCGCGGTGCAGATCACTACGCCGGCGACCAGGGCATGAGCGAGTGGTCCGGCGTGGGCCGCGTTATCCACAGCAACTGGCGCGCAGTGATCGAAGACCTCGACAAGGTGGTCAAGGTCGTTCCTTCTTCTGATTTCACCCAGGATGCAACCACGAGCGCCGCCACCCGCATTTCCTCCGCCACCGAAGCGGCGGAGGAAGCACGCAAAAAGGCCGAAGAAGAGCGCAAGGCCGCCGCACAATCGGCAGATCCTTATGACAGCTCCCCGTGGGCAGCCGCAGGCATCGACCCGGTAAAGATCACCGCCGACCAAAGGACTGTCTACACCCTGCGCACCTACCTCGACGGCAAGCCAGTGTTCCTGGGCAAGTGGGGCGAGATCTTCACCTTCCCCAGCTCCAAGGTGCTCGTGCGCTGGATCATGGAAAATGACGACCACGACTTGGCCAAGGTCTCCACCTGGGAGGAGGTCGTTGCCGCAGCGAACGCCGGTGAGCTGGAGGTCACGGTTCACCCGGATAACCAGTACAACTTCAACGGCATCGTGCGTGACATTGAGAAGGGCCCGGAGGCGGTCGATACGGATCAGATGGGTCGCTGCTACGAAGTCTGCGCCGATGCTGCCGACTGGTCCGGGGATGACTCCATCAACTCCTACATGCTGCAGAACCCGCGATTCCAGGACTACCTGGGCTACATGCTCGGCTCCACCGAGCACGCAGGCTACGTTCCCTCCAAGCCCTACACCGAGCACGCGGAGTCCTGGAAGGGCCTGGAGGAGATGCTGACGAAGCGCTTCTCCCGCTTTTAGTTTCTAGTCGGAGGACTCAGTCTCTTCTTCCGCTTCTTCTGTCTCGGAAGCGTCCTCCGCGAATTCCGGATCCGCCAGCTCCTCGTACGCGGGCAGAATCTTCTGCTCGATGAGGCGCTGGCGGTCCTCTTCGCTGGCAAAAGAGTTCTCAATCGCCTTGATGGTGAGGTCGAAGAACTCCTCCAGCCCATAGCCAAAGGTCTCGCTCAGGGCCAAGAAGACGTCGCTGAGCTTCTCCCCCGCCACCGTGCAGGTAAAGCCGAGCTGCTGCAGCAGCGGCAGAGGGTGATCAGCCAACTCCTCTGCGGGCAGCTCCTCCAGCGGCGCGAAGGTCAGCGCGATGCGGCGATCCCGCACCCACGCAGAGGCCTTGCCTGGGCGAACGCCGTCGAGATCCGCGCTGAAGTCATCGACAAGATCAGTAGCGTGCACCAAGCGCGTGGCACCCGCCTGCACTGCAGCCACGGCATCCTCATAAGAATCGACATCGCGCTCCCACGGGATGAAATCCGCGCGGAGCTTCTCAGCCGCGGACAGCTCGGTCAGCGCCACGCCAACCGCGGCCTCGCTGGCATCGTCCTCGACGATAAGCCGGGCATCGATTCCAGGAACGTCCAGTCCTTCCTGCACGGCGGCGAGGGCCTCGGCCGCGTCGAAGGGGAAGACGCTGGGGCGCAGGCGGAGCTCGGCGTAGACCACGTGGTCGTCGGCAAGCGCCTGCACAACAGCGTGCGTGGCCGCGCGGAGCTCCTCTGGGGTGGAAGCATCCGTGGGCAACGGCGCGAAGAGAGTCACCTTGGGCAGGCCGACGAAAATCTCGGCGCCGGAGTCTTTATTTTCGGGGCTAATCAGAGGTGCGTCATGCATGACGATCATCCTAGGACGCGGTCTAGGATTAAGCACGCTATGAAACATGTCCCCGCGATCCTCACTGCCCTCGCCCTAGCCGCCACCCCGCCGGCGTTCGCAGAGGAGGAAGAGTCAACGTCGCCCACGCGCACCACCGCGCCGGATACCGACTCTTGCCCGCACTCCCTCGTTCCCGAGGAGCCAACCACCACCTCCGAGCGACTCTCCCCCGGCCAAGTCGCGCCCACTCCCCTGCCCGCTGTTGAGGGTGCTGCGTGCGGCGTGACCGCTCCGCGCGGTTTTCGGGTCAATAAGGACGTGGTGGCGTCGGCGTGGATGGTCAGTGACCTGGACACCGGCGAAATCATCGCCATGAAGGATCCCAATGGGCGCTACCGCCCGGCCTCCATCATCAAAGCACTGTTAGCGCTCGTGGTCATCGAGGAGCTTCCCCTCGACCAGCGCATCACCGCCACGCTTGACGACGCCTCCATCGAGGGCTCCGCTGTCGGCCTCGGCCCCGATGGGGTCTACACCGTGGAGCAGCTTTTGCAGGGTTTGCTCATGGCTTCCGGCAACGACGCCGCGCACGCTCTCGCGCAGGCTGTTGGCGGGGACGATGAAGCATTGGCAAAGGTCAATGCGAAGGCACAGGAGATTGGCACGCGCTCGACGGTAGCGGCGAGCTACTCGGGGCTGGACGCGGCAGGCATGTCGACGTCCGCGGCGGATATCTCGCTGATTTACCGCACGGCTTTTGCCAACGACACCTTCGCGCGCATCGTCGACACCGAGCACGTGGAGTTTCCTGGCTGGGGTGACATGCCCGGCTATGAGCTGTGGAACGACAATGGGCTGTTCCTCAACGACCCGGATGGCATCGGCGGCAAGACGGGCTATACCGAGGACGCACACCATACCTTCGTCGGCGCTATCGACCGCGATGGGCGCCGCCTCCAGGCGGTTCTCCTCGATACGACCGTCGAGCATGGGTTCCGCGCCTGGGAGCAGGCGCAGATGCTTCTCGACGAAGCCTCCGACGTCCGCGCCGGCGATGGCGTCGGGCACCTAGATGACTTCGCAGCCGGAAAGGAAGAGCCCGCGGAGTCTGCGGTTACGAGCCCGGCTCCCACCACCCCGGCTGCGCCCGCCACCGCGGAGGTGGCTGCGGAGTCTTCGTCCTTCGAAGGCTCGCAGGGCTGGATTGGCTGGATGGTGGCGGGGCTCGTCGCGCTCCTCGTCGTAGTGGTTGCTACTTTTTCACTACTTCGGCGTTAGCCATGATGTCGTGCTGGCCGCGTAGATTGTTCTTGGCCCCAATCGTGGTCACCACGTAGAGGGCACCAAAAAAGGCGATCAGCGGCCCAATGAGCGGCACGAGGGAGGCCACGCGCCACCAGTTGCGCCTGATGCTCTGCTGCCAGGTGAGCTTCTCGTGGGTCGTCACATCGCGCACGGTATACCCGGCAATCATCTTCGCAGGTGTTGCCCCGGCGAGGACCTCGAAACAGATGTAGTAAGCCACCGTGAAGATGCTGGAGATGCTGACGATCCACACCGAATTATCATCCGGGTTGGTAAAGCCAAAGCCGACGATGAAGGACACCACGAGGGCCGCGAGAAAGTAGTCAATGACGGCCATGAGCACGCGGTTGCCGGGAGAGGCGCGCCGCGCATCATCGCGGGGCGGAGTTGGCGTTGGGGCGTGCGCGCTCTCACCCCACCGGCCGGTAGTCGCGTAATCCTCCAGCTGCGCCCACGTGAGCTGGGCGCCGGACTCGACCTTTTGGTCATAGCTGGCGCGGGAGGAAGGCTCGCATAGAATGCGGGAGGCAACGGCAAGCTCCTCGCGCTCTGGGGCTTCGGGGAGGTAGCCGATGCCTTCGAGGTGAGCGTCGGCAGCCGCCAGCTGCACTCCGATCTCACGGGACGTCGCGCGTGAATCGAGGCTGAAGTGCTCGTAAAGGTTCGGGGCAAAAGACGCTGGTAGCATCGGCCTACTTTCGGCGCAGCAGGGCCCAGGCACCAGCTGCGGCTGCACCCAGGGCAGCACCGGCGCCCAGGGTCACGCCCGGGTTCGGGCCCTGGCGGATCTCGTTGCGGACGCGGATGACAGCCTGGTCTGGGACGGGCGGCACCAGCAGCTCGAGGGATTCCTCGGTGGTGGCCGTCCATGCGGAGACGTACAGCACGACGCGCCAGACCAAGTACATGACCACCATGAGGACAATGACGGGGCCAAACACAGCGCCTGCCGGGTTGCCCGCCGCGGAGGACATGATGACGGTGGACAGCTGCTTGATTACCTCAAAGAGCACCGCACCAATGGCCGCGCCCATCAGTCCCGACTTGGTGGGCACCTTCGTGCGCGGCAGGAAGGCCACCATCCACCAGAAGACGAGGAAGTTGGCGATAAGGCCGATGACGATACCGGCCACAACCAGCACTGCGCCCATGCCAGGGAAAGACTCAATACCGACCCACTCGAAAATCTTTTGGGTCAGTCCGGAAGAACCCGCCGCCGTCACGCCGAAGGCGATAACCATGGCCACGAGCAGGCCGATGAGCCCCAGCAGATCGCTGAGCTTCTTGGTCACAAAGTTGCCCGGGGCGTCAGTCGGATCCTGCATCCACATCGCCGAAATGCCAATGCGCAGGTTGTTCATCCAGCCCAGCCCGGACCACAGGGTAGTCAGGCCACCGATGCCGTACATCGCGCCGCGCTGTTCAATCGCGGTATGCAGAATCTGCGTAATCGAATCCCCCAGATCGCCAGACACGGAGTTCGCGATCTGCTCCTCCAGTTGCTGCATGAGATCGGGGCGATTGGCCAACACGGTGGCGATGGCTGCCACCGTGAGCATGAAGATGGGGAAGATAGCCAGAACCGAGAAATACGTAATTCCGGCCGCGAACTGGTTTCCGCCCTGGCTGCCGTAGCGGTCCAGCATCTTCATGATGTGGTCGATAAAACCGGACTTCTCGCGGACTTTATCTACCGCGCCCGGCTCATCGGCATTAGCACGCTCGATGCCGTAGTCATCGGTCTTCTTCTCATCGGGTTGAGTCGTTGGCGCCACAGGCTTTCCCCTTTTTATGAAATACAGAAATAAGTTACAGAGTCCTCTACACAGTCTTCATCATGCTAACCAACTCAGCCGCGGCGCGCGGGGAGGAAGCCCACCGCCTCGTAGACCTTGTCCACGAGCGGGGAGGCGATCTCCGTGGCGCGCTCGGCGCCCTGGGCCAAGATGCGCTCGAGCTCGCCGCGGTCTTCCATGAGCTCGTCGTAGCGTGCCTTCAGCGGAGTGGTGAAGGCCTCCAGCGCTTCTGCTGTGTCCACCTTCAGGTGGCCATAGCCCTGGCCCGCGTACTTGTCCACGAGGTTCGGGATGCTCTCACCGGTCAGCGCAGACTGGATAGCCAGCAGGTTGGACACGCCGGGCTGCTTCTCGCGGTCGAAGGCCACCACGCCGAGGTCATCGGTCACCGCGGACTTAATGCGCTTAGCGGAGGTCTTAGGAGCATCGAGCAGGTTCACGATGCCCTTCGGGTTAGCGCCCGACTTCGACATCTTGGACGTCGGCTCCTGCAGGTCATAAATCTTGGCTGAGCCCTCCGGAATGAAGGCCTCTGGCACGCGGAAGACCTCGCCGTACTTGTTGTTGAAGCGCTCCGCCAAGTTGCGGGTGAGTTCGAGGTGCTGGCGCTGGTCCTCCCCCACCGGCACATAGTGCGGGGAATACAGGAGGATGTCCGCGGCCATCAGAACGGGGTAGGTAAACAGTCCCACGGACGTGCGGTCCTGGCCTTGCTTGAGGGACTTGTCCTTGAACTGGGTCATGCGGGAGGCCTCACCGAAGCCGGTCAGGCACTGCAAAACCCACGTCAGCTCCGCGTGCGCGGGGACGTGGGATTGTACGAAGAGGGTCGATTTCGCCGGATCGATGCCCAATGCGATGAGCTGCGCGGCGCCCGCCACGGTGCGGTGGCGCAGCTCCTCCGGGTTCTGCTCCACCGTGATGGCGTGCAGGTCCGGGATGAAGTAAAAGGCCTCGTGCGAGTCTTGCAGGTCAATCCACTGCTTGAGCGCACCGAGGTAGTTACCGAGGTGGTAGGAGTCCGCCGTGGGCTGAATGCCAGAGAGGACTCGAGAAGCGGAGGTCGATGCAGAAGTGGAGTCAGTCATGGTTGACTACTCTACTCTGCCGCCTCCGCTGGGGCGGCGCTGCGTCGGTTAAATCTTGCGGGAGGTCGGGCTAATAACGTCCATCATGACGGCGAAACCGGCCACCATGAACGCGCCGCCAACACCCTGGAGGACGATCGGGCCAAGGAAGGCAAAGGACGGTCCGACGATGGTCCACCACCAGATACCCAGGGCAAGCAGAATAGCGCCGAGGACAAAGTAGATGATTGCGCGGGTCATGAGCATCTCCTGCGAAATAGAAAAGGACGTTAAGACGGGATTATCGTACCACTACTTGGATTCGGCTACTTGTACTCCACCAGAAGAGGAGAGTGATCGGACCAGCGCTCCTCCACCGTCGGCGCCTTCTCCACCCACGTGCGCTGCGCGCGCTCCAGCATAGACTTCGTGGCCGCTTGATAATCGATGCGCCACCCAGCGTCGTTATTGAAAGCCTGGCCGCGGTAGGTCCACCAGGTATAGGGCCCCTCAGCCTCCGGGTGCAGGCGCCTGGCGACGTCAAACCACTGCGGGTCCGCGGCCGCCTCCCAGGCGGTCTTGGTCTCATAATCCACCACGCCGAGCCAATCCCCGAGCCCCTTCTTCTCCTGCGGCTGCGCATCCGGGAAGGAGCCAAAGACGCGATCCATGAAAGCGCGCTCCTCCGGCAGGTGGCCGGACTTCTTCTCGTTGGGCTTGTTGTTCTTCAAGTCCTGGGCGCGGTGGCAAATATTCCAGTCGCCGCCGATAACGGCCTCCGGGTAGGACGCAGCCATCTCATCTAAAACTTCAGAGAATTCATCCAAGAAGAGGTACTTCTCATCCTGCTTCGGCGAATCCACGTCGCCGGAGGGCAGATACAAAGAGGCCACGCGCACGCCTTCCACGGTGGCGGCAATGAAGCGGCCGGATTCGGCGAAGGAGCCGAAGCCCACGGAGACGTCGCCAAGCGCATGCTTCGATAAGATGCCCACGCCCGCGCGGCCCTTGGCGGCGGATTCGGCCTGCACCAGGTTCCATCCGGCCTCCAGAGCCGGGGCCAGGGCCTTCTGGGTCTGCTCGGGATTGGCGCGCACCTCCTGCATGAGGACGACATCGGCCGGCGTGGTATCCAACCACGCGTTCATCCCCGGGTTGTTCTCATTGCGCTGTTTGCAGGCCGCGCGGATGCCGTTGACGTTGACGGAGGCGATGGTGAAACTCATGCCGGTCAGTCTAACTCTGTTCAATAATCTTCACGGAAGGGCCCCGGCGGCGCTTGTCCCACATGGTGACGACCCAGGTGATGCAGCCGGCCACCGCCAGGCCTGCACCTGCCAGCGCGGTGGAATTATAGGAGTAGCCCGCGCCCACGACTGCGCCGCCGATGGCCGCGCCCGCCGCATTGGCGATATTAAGGGCCGACTGGTTCAAGGCCGCCGCGAGGCTCTGCGCATCCCCCGCCACGTTGACCAGGCGCAGCTGCAAGGAAGGCACGAGAATGGAGCCGAAGAAGGCCAAGACACCAAAGGCAATCGTGCCCGCCCATGCGTTGTGAGCCAGGAAGTAGAAGGCCACGGACACACCGACCATGCAGATGAGAGCAAAGATGATGCCGAATTCCAGGTTTCGGTCCGCCAGCGCACCGCCGGCGACGTTGCCGACAGTCATACCGATGCCATAGGCCATGAGCACAATCCACGTGTGGCTCGGGTCCATGCCGGCGACGTCCGTCATGGTCCACGTGATGTAGGTATAAACGGCGAACATGCCGCCGAAGCCAACGGTGCCAAGGAATACGGTGAGTAGGACCTGGCTGTTTTTCAGCGCTCCGAGCTCGGTGAACATATCCGTTTCCGGCATGCGCGTCATGTGCGGGAAGAGGAAAAAGAGCAGCACCATCGTTAAGGCCGCAAGGACCACGACCAAGTAGTAGGCCGAATGCCAGCCCAGTCCCTGGCCTAGGGCTTGGGCTGCCGGTACACCGATCACGGTGGCAACGGAAAGGCCCATGCCCACCATCGACATGGCAAAGCCTTGCTTGCCCGGCGGCGCCATCGATGCCGCTGCCAGATTAGCTACGGAGAAGTATGCGCCGTGCGGCAGGCCCGCGATGAAGCGCGCCACCAGCAGGACGCCGTAGTTCGGGGCCAGGGCTGTCAGCAGGTTACCCACCAGCAAGAAGGCGATGAGCAGGATGATGAGGCGGCGGCGTGGGAGCTTGCCTGTAAGTGCGGCGATGACTGGGGCGCCCACGACGACACCGAGCGCGTAGACGGAGATGACTACCGACGCCGTGTCTTCCGTAATGCCGAAATCATCCGCGATGAGCGGCAGCAGGCCCATGGAGGTGAACTCCGTGGTACCGATGGCGAAAGCACCCAGCGCCATGGCGATCATGACGATGATGCGGCGCGTCGCGGAGATTTCCGTCTGGCGTGGGACGGGGCGGCGTTGGATACGGGTATTCATCGGTTTCACGTGGGCAGACCTTAGTACTTCCCCTCCCGAGCTCGTAAGTCCAGCCGGAAAGGTTGTGCCAAGTACACAGACTTCCCCCGCTGGTGGTGCGAGTCACAGGGGGACCGGCACCGCGAGAAAATAAGACAGGTATCCTGTGAGGTTGAACAGTTTTCAACTTCTTTAGGAGAACCATGGCAAAGATTATCTGGACCCGTACCGACGAGGCGCCGTTGCTGGCGACCTACTCCTTCAAGCCCGTCGTGGAGGCCTTCGCGTCCACCGCAGGCATCGAGGTGGAAACCCGCGACATTTCCCTGGCCGGCCGCATCCTGGCCCAGTTCCCGGAGCGCCTTGGTGACAAGAAGGTCTCCGATGCCCTGGCTGAGCTCGGCGAGCTGGCCAAGACCCCGGAAGCTAACATCATTAAGCTGCCGAACATCTCCGCTTCCCTGGTGCAGCTGAAGAAGGCTATTGCTGAGCTGCAGGCCGCCGGCTACGACCTTCCGGAGTACGAAGAGGCTCAGGAGAAGTACGACGCCGTCAAGGGCTCCGCTGTCAACCCGGTTCTGCGTGAGGGCAACTCCGACCGCCGCGCCCCGATTGCGGTCAAGAACTTCGCTAAGAAGAACCCGCACAAGATGGGTGCGTGGTCCGCTGATTCCAAGACCAACGTGGCCACCATGGACGCTAACGACTTCCGCCACAACGAGAAGTCCGTCATCATGCCGGAGGAGGAAACCCTCTCCATCGTCCTGAAGACCGCCGAGGGCGAGCAGACCCTGCTGGAGAAGCTGCCGGTCCTCAAGGGTGAGGTCATCGACGGCACCTTCATGTCCGCCAAGGCACTCGATGAGTTCCTCAAGGCGCAGGTTGCCCGCGCCAAGGAAGAGGGCGTGCTCTTCTCCGCTCACCTCAAGGCCACCATGATGAAGGTTTCTGACCCCATCATCTTCGGCCACGTGGTGCGCGCTTTCTTCGCTGATGTCTTTGAGAAGTACGGCGAGGAGCTCGAGGCCGCTGGCCTCAACGGCGAGAACGGCCTGGGCGCTATCTACGAGGGGCTGGACAAGCTCGAGAACGGTGCTGAGATCAAGGCTGCCTTCGACGCCGCGCTTGCCGACGGTCCTGACCTCGCCATGGTCAACTCCCACAAGGGCATTACCAACCTGCACGTTCCGTCCGACGTCATTATTGACGCCTCCATGCCGGCCATGATCCGCACCTCCGGCCACATGTGGAACAAGAACGACGAGGAGCAGGACACCCTCGCCGTCATCCCGGATTCCTCTTACGCCGGTGTCTACCAGGCCGTGATCGAGGACTGCAAGGCCAACGGCGCCTACGACCCGACCACCATGGGTACCGTCCCGAACGTCGGCCTCATGGCACAGAAGGCTGAGGAGTACGGCTCCCACAACAAGACCTTCAAGGTGCCGGCTGCGGGCACCGTTGAGGTTCGCAACTCCAAGGGTGAGGCTCTTATCTCCCACGACGTGGAAGCTGGCGACATCTGGCGCGCCTGCCAGACCAAGGACGCCCCGATCCAGGACTGGGTCAAGCTGGCCGTCAACCGTGCCCGCCTGTCCGGCATGAAGGCCATCTTCTGGCTCGACCCGGAGCGCGGCCACGACGCCAACCTCATCGAGCTGGTCAAGAAGTACCTGCAGGATCACGACACCGAGGGCCTGGACATCTCCATCGAGGACCCGGTCACCGCAACCAAGACCTCTGTCGAGCGCATCCGCAAGGGCGAGGACACCATCTCCGTGACCGGTAACGTCCTGCGTGACTACAACACCGATCTCTTCCCCATCCTCGAGCTGGGCACCTCCGCGAAGATGCTGTCTGTGGTTCCGCTCATGGCTGGCGGCGGCCTGTTCGAGACCGGTGCCGGCGGCTCCGCTCCGAAGCACGTCCAGCAGGTCCAGGAGGAGAACCACCTGCGCTGGGACTCCCTCGGTGAGTTCCTGGCCCTGGCTGAGTCCTTCCGCCACGAGCACAACACCAACGGCAACGCCAAGGCAGGCGTCCTGGCCGCTGCCCTGGACAAGGCCACCGAGACCCTGCTGGATGAGGGCAAGTCCCCGTCCCGCAAGGTCGGCGAGAACGACAACCGCGGCTCCCACTTCTTCCTGACCCTCAACTGGGCCAAGGAGCTGGCTGCACAGTCTGACGACGCCGAGCTGGCGGAGGCCTTCAAGCCGGTTGCTGAGGCCCTCGAGGCCAAGGCTGGCGAGATTGAGCAGGCGCTTCTCGACGTCCAGGGCTCCCCCGTCGACCTCGGCGGCTACTACGCCCCGAACGAGGAGAAGCTCAACCAGACCATGCGCCCGGTCGCTGCCTTCAACGACATCATTGATGGCCTGAAGAAGTAACTCTTTCTCCCGTCATGTTTCCGACCGCCGCGCGTATCCCCTCCGTAGTGGAGCGCGCGGCGCCGTCGTTTTCCTACGAAGACGTCCTTAACCACCAAGTCACCTTCGACGCCGCTGCGTGACGCGAGACATGGTCCCACCTCACGCTCTACCGGCGGTGTAACACCCCCTCCTCCTCCGATGCCATTGGGCAATTTCTCCGCTGCCTAAAATCAGGTGACTAGCGTCCCGTACAACCATGGGAGCATCAGCTACGGTCGATGCCATCCACTTTTTGAATCTGGCGCTTCTTAGAAATGAAATAGGCTGATACCCAGAGAATCGTCGTAAGTAGGGCCGTCCGGACTACCCACATCAAGTCAGCAGAGGAATACCCCACCATAAGTACCGCGCCTATCGACAAAATCCAACCAGCCAAAAATGATTTCATGCTCTCAACACCTCTACTTAGCGAGAATTGCATCCCAGTCGCAACTGGCGTAACCGTTTAGGCCACCCGCTACAACTCCGGTCGCAATTGCCTTAAGCATTCCTTGCACCGCCCGGCCCGCAGGAACACCAGCAACGGTCATCGCCACTAAGCATCTGTTCCATGCCTCCTGCTTCTCGGGAGATGCACCAGTTGCCACTCCTTCTGGCAATTTGCACGTAGCCGGATTGTTCGCACAGTCTTGGATGTAAGAGTCGGAGGGTTCAGTGGGAAACGGATTGTTGTAGTTTTGCGCATGCGCAGTTGGAATCTTCACAAAGCCTGCCAGCATTACGCCAGCAATGACTACCGCGGTAGTCTTATGTTGTCGTGCAGGGGGGGCAGATCTTCATAATGCTCATGTGCTCAGGCTATCAATATGAGATTAGCCTCGCTATCCCTATTGGCAGATCTCTGTAGCCGACCATCAATTGAAGTCCGACAACGGCTTATGCAAACCCCTAACCTCATCAAAGGTTGTAAAAGCTACACCGCACAGCAAAAGAGAGAGTTTTTCAATCCACGGGAACCAAGCAACCACCGCCTCCGACTAGTAGTGCAGTTGATATCAGCGCCTGTCCATCGCCCCTCCTGAACGCCCCGCGAACGTTCAGCAGGGGCCTTCACCAAAGACCCTGAAAAGAGCACTACCTATGAGTCGGACGGCTCTGCGATCTTTCATTCAGCGCATTCACTTTTACGGCGGTATGTTCGTCGGCCCCTTCATCCTCGTTGCGGCATTGACTGGCTGTCTCTATGCCATGGCACCCACCCTGGAGAAGGTGGTGTACCGCGACGTCATGACCGTTCCGGCGGTCGAGCACCCCGTGAGCTTGGAGGAACAAATCCAGGCCGCGCAGCACAAACAGCCTGACATGCCGGTCACGCAGGTCTGGCCGGCCACGACACCGACGGATTCGACGCGCGTGCTGGTTTCCGATGACAGCATCGACGAAAGCCTCCAGCGCACCGTCTTCATCAATCCTGCCAACGCCGAGGTCATCGGGGACTACCCCACCTACTCGGGCCTGGGTGAGATGCCGCTGCGCCGCTGGATTTCCTCCCTGCACGAAAGCTTCCACTTGGGCAAGGTCGGTGAGCTCTACTCGGAGCTGGCTGCTTCTTGGCTGTGGGTCATGGCCTGTGGCGGTCTTTATATGTGGTGGATTCGCCGCCGCCCGAAGAACAAGGCAACCGCGAACGCAGCGCAGCAGCAGCCCAAGCGCTCTGCCCGCTGGAAGGCCACCCGCCTGCATTCCACTGTTGGCGCCTGGATCTTCATCGGCCTGCTTGGCCTCTCTGCCACCGGTATCACGTGGTCGGGACTGGCCGGCGGGAACGTCGATTCCCTCGTCGAGCGCATGAACTGGAAGGCCACCCCCATCGAGACTGCCCTCCCCGGCACCACCGCTGAAACGCATGAGCACACCGGCCATGAAGGACATGAAGGTCATGGGGTTGGAGGGGCGTGGTCAAGCGCGAACGTGGCTGCCGAGGCCGAACGCGTCCTCGCCACCGGCCGCGCCGAGGGACTGACCGGACCGCTGCGCCTCTACCCGCCGGAGGACGCCAACTCCGCCTGGCAGGTCAGCGAACGCTGGGTGGAATGGCGCACCACCTCCGATGCAATTTCGGTAGATGGCACTACCGGCGACGTCATCGACCGCCAGCCTTTCTCCAGCCTGCCGCTGTTTAGCAAGCTCAGCAGCTGGGGCATCTACCTGCACATGGGCATCATGTTCGGACTGCCGCTGCAGATTGCGCTCCTCGCCTTGGGTCTCGCCACCGCCGCTCTCGTAGTACTGGGGTACTACATGTGGTGGAAACGTCGCCCACGCTTCCTCCCGACTGCCCACTTTTCCTGGGCCACCACAGGGTTGGGCGCGCTTTTCGCCGCCACCGTGGGCGTCTTCCTGCCGCTTTTGGGAATCACTTTGGCAGCGTTCCTGATTCTCGATGTCACCCTTGTGAACCGTGCCACCGCCCCGCGCAGGGAACGCACGCCAATCCCGGTCGGATAATTTAGTGAAAGCCATCACATAGGGCGGAGCTTATTAGGTACGGTAGTTTCTTATGACTAACCCACTACTGACACCTTCCACGCTGCCCTACCAGCTCCCGCCGTTTGCGGAGATCAAGGTCGAGCACTACCGCCCCGCCTTCGACGAAGCACTCGCGCTTCACGACGCCGAAATCGCCTCCATCACCGACAACCCCACCACGCCTACGTGGGAAAACACCGTGGAGGCGCTCGAGCGCTCCGGGCAGGACCTCGACCGCGTCATGGCGGTCTTTGGCAACCTCTCCGGCACCGACGTCACCGATGAAATGGAGGAGATCGCCGCCGACATCTACCCGCGCCTGTCCGCGCACTATGACGCGATCTACCAGAACGAGGTGCTCTACGCGCGCATCAAGGAGGCCACGCCGCCTGCCGACGACGCGGAAGGCCAGCGCCTCCACGAGCACCTCCTGCGCACCTTTGCCCGCAAGGGTGCCGACCTCGACGCGGCCGGCAAGGCCCGCCTGTCCGAGATCAACCAGCGCCTCTCCGCGCTCTCTGAAGAATTCGGCCGCAACCTCATGGCGTCTACCCGCGAGCGCGCGGTCTCCTTCACCGAGGAAGAACTCGAGGGCCTGCCCGCCGAACGCATCGCCTCCGCCAAGGCCGATGCCGAAGCACTAGGCCGCGAGGGCTTCGTCATCCCGCTGGAGCTGCCGACCGTGCAGTCGGAGCTGAGCCGTCTGGCGCGGGAGGATGCGAGGGGGAGGCTGTATGCGGCGTCGGCAAGCAGGGGCTCCGAGAACAACATCCCGGGGCTCATCGAGGCCGTGCAGCTGCGCGCCGAGCGAGCCGAGCTGCTGGGCTTTGCCACGCATGCCGACTACGTCATCGCCGAGGAAACCGCCGCGACTGCCGACGCCGCCCGCACCATGCTCTTCGACCTCGCCCCCGCCGCCGCGGCCAACGCCGAAGGCGAGCAGAAGCTCCTCACGGAGGAAGCAACGCTCAACGGCCAGGGTTTCAGCGCCGCGGACTGGCCTTATTGGGAATCCAAGGTCCGCGCCCGCGACTTCTCTCTCGATGAGGAGGAGCTGCGCAAGTACTTCCCGCTGGACCAGGTCCTGGAGAAGGGCGTCTTCGCCGCCGCCGAGCGCCTCTACGGCATCACCGTTATCCCCCGCGATGACCTCGAGGGCTACGCGGAGGGGGTTCGCGTCTGGGAGGTGCGGGACGGCAATCACGAGAGTAAGGGGATCGGTCTTCTTCTTACCGACTACTTCGGGCGCCCCACCAAGCGCGGCGGCGCATGGATGAGCGAGTTCGTGGGGCAGTCCCGACTGCTGGAGCGCAAGCCGGTCATCGTCAACGTCATGGGCATCACCAAGCCCGCCGACGGCTCGCAGCCGCTGCTGAGCATGGACGAGGTCCGCACCGTCTTCCACGAATTCGGCCACGCCCTGCACGGCCTGCTTTCCGACGTCCGCTACCCCACCTTCGCCGGCACCAACGTCCCGCGCGACTGGGTGGAGTTCCCCTCGCAGATCAACGAGAACTGGGCGCTCGATAAGAACTTGGTCAAGGAGTACGCCCGCCACGTCGAGACGGGCGAACCTATTCCGGACGAGCTTCTCGACGCCATCTCCGCCGCCTCCGAGTTCGGTCAGGGATTCGCCACCTCGGAGTATCTGGGAGCGTCAATCATCGACCTCGCATGGCATTCCTTGAGCGCTGCCGAGGCCGCGGAGCTCAAGGCCACTCCGGAGGCCGTCGCCGAATTTGAGGCCGAAGCTCTGCGCGCGGCCGGGCTGGATAACGAGCTCATCGCGCCGCGCTATCGCTCGACTTACTTTAACCACATCTTCGCTGGCGGCTACTCCGCGGGCTACTACTCCTACCTGTGGGCCGAAGCGCTCGACGCCGATGGTTTCGAGTGGTTCAAAGAGCAAACCGACCTGCGCGAGGCCGGTCAGAAGTTCCGCGATGTCATCCTGTCGAAGGGCGCGTCTCGCGACTTCACGGAGGCTTACCGCGAGTTCCGCGGCCGCGACAAGGACGTCACGCCGCTGCTTAAGCGCCGCGGCCTCGCCGGCGCCTAAAGCCGAGTGCCGACTAGTTATCCACAGATTTCGGTGGGAAGCTAGTTCGGGGCTTGGCGGTGGGGTGGAGTGCTTTTAGGCTGCGGGGTATGAGATTACAGACGTTCTTCGCCGCCCTCGGCCGCGCCATTGACCTGGTGGCCGAGTGCGCGGGCCTGTCTGAATCTGACTTGGTGGCCCTCGGCGCCACGCCTGCCGACGCCACCGTGTTCCTCTCCCTCCACCACACCTACTTCGGGCACACATCCTCGACGAAGAAACAGCGCACGGCGGTTGCAGCCGCGCGTCGCCGCGGACACGGACTGGTGACCTTGCAGCTCATCGAGCACTTCGTTGCCAAAGTTCGGGACCACCACAAAGCGTGGGATTTGCGTGTGGAGCTATGCCAGACCAGCGCGGAGCTGGTGGAAAAGGTAGCGCGCAAAAGGCTGCGCCAGATGCGCAAGCCCCGCACGTATGCCGAGCGCGCCAAGCTCACCCAGCATGGCAACGGTCTGGCCACGCTCACGGTCACCGCGGACTCGTTGCAGCTTACCGGCGTCTTCGAAGGCATCGACCAGGAACGCCCCGGTGAAAGCTTCCTGGAGAATCTAGACGGTGGCGGTGTCAAGACTGAGGTTGCCACCATGGCGGTCCTGCAGCTTGATGACTACGCCGAGCTGCTCAAGGGCAATACCGACAAGGACGGCGAAGAGTTCATCGTCCGCACCACCAGTGGCGCGACCATGACCGGCTCGCAGCTGGTGGAGCGCGCTTTGCTAGACAAGGGAGTCATCGTGGCGGTCAGCCGCGAGCATGGCCCGCTCGATGTGTTCCGCTTCCAGCGCTTCGCCACCGCCAAGCAGCGCCTCGCCTTGGCCGCGGAGAATCCCTGCTGCGCCTGGGAGGGCTGCAAGGTTCCCTTTGAGAAGTGCCAGATCCACCACATCAAGGCCTGGGCCCGCGGCGGGCCCACCAACATCCTCAACCTGGTGCCACTGTGCCCCTACCATAATGGCGTCAACGACGATGACCCCGATGCCCCGCCCTCACGCGGCCGCATGGATCGCATCGGCGGGCGGGTGGCATGGATCCCGCCATACGACGCCGCGCCGGTCTTCACAAGCGCCTTCAACTAACGCTTCAACAAACCGGCCCTTCCGGTTTTAGAGTGCGTTGATTTTGTCCTGTAGTTGTCCGGAGTGGATTAGGCATCGCAAGATGTAGTGGTTGAGGTTTTTAAATCCTAGGGCGATGCCGCGTAGGTGTTCGAGTCTGCCGTTGATTGCCTCGACGGGGCCGTTGGATGCACCGATATCAAAGTAGGCGAGCACATCTTTGCGCCTTCGCCACAGGGTGCGTCCCAGTTGGGCGAGCTCTTCTAAGCCTTTCGGTAATCCTTTACGCAGGGTGTGGATGATGCGTTCCATGA
>NZ_KV805014.1:71881-72341 GCF_001811515.1 Corynebacterium sp. HMSC076G08
GGATGCGCGTACGCTGCGATCATGTCTTGGTAGACCAACCACGTTACTTCTAGGCACACGTAGTCGTCATCGGTGGCCCACAGCATTTCTAAGCGTTGCTTTTGCCGCTCGGTGAGATAGTTCGTCCTGGTCAACAGGGTGCGCCGGTGCTTGTACAGTGGGTCATCTTTGCGTCCGCGGCGCCCAGTGGTCTCACGTTGGAGTCTTTGTCGGCAACTGGTGAGCTTGTCGGCTGCCAGATGCACTACATGGAAAGGGTCCATGACTTTATCAGCTTGTGGTAGTTGCTGCTCGACTGCGGTGGCATATCCGGTGAACCCATCCATGGTCACCACCTGTATCTGTTCCCGGAAGCTGGGGTTGCGTTCCTTAAGCCACCCGCTGAGCACATCTGCCGACCTGCCCGGTCGCATGTCTAACAAGCGTGCAGGCCCACGCCCGTCCACCAGCGGGGTGAGGT
>NZ_KV805015.1:0-2141 GCF_001811515.1 Corynebacterium sp. HMSC076G08
CCCCGACGTGTCTACTTTCCGGGGGTCAGGCCCATACTCAGCCTTGCTTCATAATAAAAAGCAATACACAAGGAACAACTAAATAAGATTTACGCAATAATAGTGAAGTTAGATGCCAAGCCCGATAGCGGATTCGAAAAACGGCCTAAACGACAGGATGTGTTGGTGAGGTTGGATGGTTAGCTGGTCTGGTGTGCTGGTATTAGGATGATTTCACTTAACCGGAGGGATAACCCCAGTCTCGGGCCGGAAGTACCGCCGGGGGTGCCGGTGTGCTAGCTGCCTAGGTTCACGATGAGAGGATGAGTAAGAATCATCCTCGATGCCCCGTCTGTAGCGGGGTGTGCATCAACACGGAACGACAAGTACTGGTCGCCAACGATGGCGGTGCCGCACTTGCAAGGCCATTTTCACCCGCGCCAATGACGACGCAGTTCAAGCAAAATGGTTTCGCCTTTTCATCTCTTGGCTCATGTCAGGCCACAGCCTGGCAGAGACAGCTAAGACCTGCGGAGTTTCATCACGCTCTCTGCAACGCCGGTTCAAAACGTTCTGGCTTATCCAACCTCCCCGAAGCGTTGATAAGCAGCGAATCTACGATCAAATCTTCATCGACGGCGCCTACTTCAACACCAAGTGCCTTGTCGTGGCTGCTGACTCCTGCCATGTCATCAACTGGTTCTGGTACATTAAGGAATCCTCCTGGTCATACATGAAGCGTCCTGGGTTTAGTTCCTACCTCAGCTAAGGAAGGATTGAACTATGCCTAGAAAGTATTCCGTCGAGTTCAAGGAGAAGGCGGTCCATCAGATCATCGAAATGGTCCGCTTGGAGTCCTGCTCGCTGCAACGTGCCTACGCGGAGGTCGGTGAGTTGCTTGGAGTGTCTCACCATACGTTGCGGGCTTGGTACCGTGACAGCGCTTCAGTACGTGATGACTCTGACACGTCTGGCGGCGAAACGATGGAAGAAGAGCTCAAGCGTTTGCGCCGCGAAAACCGTGAGCTGAAACGAGCAAATGGGATTCTTAAGACTGCTTCGGCTTTTTTCGCAGCGGAACTCGACCGACCCACGACCAAATGATCTCTTACATCGACGCGTATAAGGATCAGTTTGGGGTCGAGGCCATCTGCCGAGTCCTTAAACAAGCAGATCGTGGGTTCATTACTTCACGTGGCTACCGCAAAGCCACCACACGTGTTCCCAGTGCAAGGGCCTTAAGCGATAGCCTTCTCATCCCAGAGATACAGCGTGTGCATGCGCAGAATTTCTCGGTCTACGGCATCCGCAAAATGTGGCACGCGATGAACCGTGAAGGTTTTCATATTGGTCGCGATAAGACTGCACGTCTGATGAAGCTAGCAGGTGTTTCTGGTCGCAGACGTGGACGAACCCCGTTAACAACGATCAGCCCGAAGGCACCGGATCATCGCCCGGACCTAGTGCAGCGAGACTTTCGTGCACAAGCACCAGGCCGGCTGTGGGTTGCTGACATTACTTACGTTCGCACCCTGTCAGGATTCGCCTACACCGCGTTTGTCGTGGATGCCTACAGCCGAAAGATTGTTGGTGTCGCTACACGCTCGACGATGCGTACCGATGCGCTGCCCATGGAGGCCTTGGAGCATGCGTTAACGACTGCAGGGCGAATCCATGGAAACCAGCTGATCCACCATAGCGATCGGGGCAGCCAGTACGTGTCACTGAAGTATTCCAGCGCGCTAGCGGAATCCGGAATCCGGCCGAGTGTAGGAACAGTCGGCGATTCTTATGACAATGCTCTAGCTGAGACCGTCAACGGTCTCTACAAGGCGGAACTGATTCATGCTCAGGGCCCGTGGACATCGGTCGGAGAAGTCGAATTGGCCACCTTGCGGTGGGTGCATTGGTGGAACACTAAGCGGCTTCACGAAGCTTTGGACTACGCCACCCCACAAGAAGTCGAAACCGAGTACTATCTCACCCAGCCCATCAACACAGGGCCGTAAAAGAAGCGGAACTAAACCCAGGACGCTTCATACATGCGTCTGCTGGACGAACTAGCCCCACCACAACTGGTGACCTCTGATGGGGATTCCGGAAGACTTAAAGCCCTACGCCGCCTGTTGCCTGATACCCCGGTTCAACGCTGCATTGTCCAC